>DATGZW010000625.1:0-4069 GCA_035297005.1 Patescibacteria group bacterium | reverse complement strand
CCGATGCAGCAGCAGGCGGGCGAAGCCGAGACGTTGTTGTTCACCGGCGGTCAACACCTTTTCCCAGGTTTCCGGGGTTTCCAGACGCGCGGCCAGATGTTCGAGATCGACCGCGCTCAGGGCGGCGGTCAATTGCACGTCGTCAAAGGTTTCAGGCGAGGCCGGATAGCTGACGGCGCTGCGCAGACGGCCGATGGGCAGATAGGGCCGCTGCGGCATGAAGAAGATCGAGGCGTCACTGGGCAGTTGCACTCGCCCCTGGCCCCACGGCCACAATCCAGCAACTACCTTGAACAGCTTGACGGCGGCGCCGGGGTCGCCGGAAATCAGCACCCGCTCGCCTGGGGCGATCTCGGCGTTGAAATCGCTGATGACGGCGTGACCGTCGGGATTGGTGACCGACAGATTCTGGAACACCAGGGCCGGACGGTCGGCTGGTTCGACGGTGATAGCCTGACGATGGGCTGCCGACATCGTCTCTTCCAGATGCGACAGGGCGCTGTGCAGACCCAGCACGCGCTCGACCGAGGCTTTCCACTCGGCGACCTTGGACAGGTTGTCGATGGGCCAGGATAGCGCCGCCTCCATCTGTTGGAAGGCCTGCGCCGTCTGCATCAACACGCCCAAGGTGATCACGCCGCCGATATAGCGCGGCGCCGCGATAATGATTGGGAAGGCGGTGGACAGCACCGAGTAGCTGGAGGTGAACATAAAGATATGGATCAATGCGGTGGTTTGCCGCTTCCACGCTTCGGCCACGGTGGTGAACAGGTTGGTGAAGCGGCGGCGTTCATCGACCTCGCCATGGATCAGGGCAATGGCCTCGGAGTTCTCGCGCGCATGCACCAGACCGAAACGGAAATTGGCCTCCATGGTCTGGCGGCTGTTGACGGCGCGCACCAAAGGGCGCCCCAGCAGTAGCGCCACCGAGGTTCCCACGATCGCATAGACCAGCGCCACCCACACCAGATGGCCGGGGATCGACACCGGAGTGTCGAAGAAGATGAACTCGCCCGGCCCCGACAGCGACCACAGGATCTTGGTGAAGCTGACCAGCAGCAGCAGGCAATAGAACAGCGAATGCGCCAGGTCGATGGCGTATTCGGTGGCAATGCGCACATCCTCGGCGACGCGTCCGTCGGGGTTATCGTGGTCTCCGGCCATATTGGTGATCTGATAGTGCCGTCCCGCCGCCATCCACTCGTCGAGGATCTTGCGGGTCACCCAGCGCCGCCACCCAAGTTGCAACCGGCGCTTCAGGTTGAGGTGGGTGGTGGTGATGACCATGTTGGCGACGATGATCACCACCAAGGCACCGATCATCAGGGTGAAGCGCCGCATCGATCGCTGTTCCAGGGCGTCGAACAGCCGTTCGCTCCACAGATTGAGCAGGATCGGTGAAACGACCTGGGCGAGGGTCAGGACAACCAGCCCGCCGGTCAACGCCCACGCCGTCCATTTCTCCTCGGTTCGCCAATAAGGTCCGGCCAGGGAAATCAGCCGGCGAATGAAGCCGCGGCGATGTGGCATCTGTTCGCGATGACCATCCGGGGATGTCTGTCTCGCAGCGTCGGCTTCCATGCGATATCCTTGACGGGCGCTATTCGAAGAAGTGCTTCGCTTTATAACGCTTCATTATGCTAAGCCAACAAAATCATGAATTCCGGACGAATTGCACCGATCTTCGGATTCGGCAGCCTCATGATTCTGCGTCCTGCGGCAGAGTCCGTGCGGCGACCCAGGTTTCGAATTCGGCGGCGGGGAGAGGTTTGGCGTATTTGAAGCCCTGGACCACAGGGCAACCGGCGCTCACCAGATGACGAGCCTCGCCATCGGTTTCGACGCCCTCGGCGATAATCGACATGCCCAGGGCGTCGCCCAGTCCCAGAATGGCTTTGACGATGGCAGCATTCTCGGATTCGCGATCGACGTCATGCACGAACGAGCGGTCGATCTTGATGGTGTTGACCGGCAACCGCTTCAGGTAGCTGAGGCTGGAATAGCCGGTGCCGAAATCGTCGATGGACACTGCGACCCCCATGTCGCTGAGCAATTTTAATTGAGCGATGGCTTGTTCGGGCTTCGACATGACCGTGCTTTCGGTCAATTCGATTTCCAGCAAGGCGGGGTCGAGGCCGTGGCCGGTGAGCAAGCCGGCGACCTTGGCGGCGAAGCCGGGATTCAGGAATTGCAGGCCCGAGACATTGACGGCGATGCTGATCGGAACCATCCCACGGCCGCGCCAGATGACCAACTGGCGGCAGGCTTCTTCCAGAACCCAATCGCCGATGCGGGATATCAGGCCGGTTTCTTCGGCCACCGGAATGAACAGGCCGGGCGCCACCAGACCGCGGTCGGGGCTGTGCCAGCGGATCAACGCCTCGGCGCCCAGGGTGCGGCCCGAGCGAAGATCGACCTTGGGTTGGTAGAATAGCTCGAACTCGCCGTAGTCGAGGGCGCGGCGCAGCGCTGCTTCCAGGTTCAACCGTTCGATAGCCTGACCGTTCATGCTGGCGTCGAAGAAGCGGTAGGTGTTCCGCCCCGCCGCCTTGGCTTGATACATGGCAGTGTCGGCGCCCTTCATCATCGCGGTGACGTCGTCGCCATCCTGCGGGAAGATTGTAATGCCGATGCTGGCGCCGACATGCACCTCGTGGTCCTTGAGGGTCATCGGCCTGACCAGGGTGAGGATGATCTTCTCGGCGACCTCGGCGACTTCGGCTGGGCTGCCGATGTCGCTCAGGACTACAATGAACTCGTCGCCGCCCAGGCGGGCGACGGTGTCGCTGCGCCGCAACAGGTCGCGCAGGCGGTCGGCCACCTGTTTCAGCAGCAAATCGCCGACGTCATGGCCCAGGCTGTCGTTGACCACCTTGAAGCGGTCAAGGTCGAGGAACATCAACGCCACCCGACGGTCGTCGCGGCGGCCGACTTCGATGGCATGCCCCAGCCGATCTTCCAGCAGCAGGCGGTTCGGCAGGTCGGTCAGGGCGTCGTGATAAGCCTGATGGCGGATATGCTCGTCCTTGCTGTGCAGTTCGGAGATGTCGCTGAACACCGACACATAGCGGATGCTGTCGTCGTCGCCGATGATGCTTTTGATGGTCTGCCACGCCAGAAAGGCGCTGCCGTTCTTGTGGCGGTTCCACATCTCGCCCTGCCACTGCCCCAAGGTCAGAAGATCGTTCCACAGGGCGGCGTAGAAGCTTGCCTCCTGGCGGTCGGATTTGAGGATCTTGGGGGTCTTGCCCAGCACCTCGGCCGAGGTAAAGCCGGTGATTTCGGTGAAGGCCGGATTGACCGAGATGATCCGGCTGTCGGCATCGGTGATGACGACGGCTTCGGCAATGCTGTGGAACACGCTGGCGGCAAGGCGCGTCTGTGCCTCGGCGTGTTTGCGTTCGGTGATTTCGGTCATGGAAAATAGCAGATGCGGTTCGTCGTCGCGGGTGAAGCGGGAAAAGCGGCAGTCGATCCATACCTCGCGCCCGAAGCTGGTGACGATATGGGCATCGAGCCGCTGCGGCTGACCGCTGCTCAGGGCGAGCAGAGCGGCCTCGCGCATGCCGGACCGTTCCCATGAGGCGATGACGCGGAAGTTCTGTTCGAGCGTGTCGGCGTGACTGGTGCCGATGATGTCGGCCAAGGCGTCGTTGGCCAGGATGCAAGGGCCGTCTTGATGATAGGCGCCGATGCCGGTCCAGGATTCGGCGATCACCAAGTCGTTCAGTTCAGTCATGTCGGCCAACCGGCGGTCGAGCCGCCAACGTTCGATCAGGCTGCGATGTGACTGGCGGACCAGGAACAAGGTGACCAGTGCGGCCAGCACGAAAGCGGCGAGTTGAATTCCGGTCCGCTGCCTCCACGGCGCCAGCAGGGTGTCGGTGTCTTGCGAGACGGCAAGATGCAAGGACGGGTCGGCCAGACGGCGGATCACTGACAGGCGGTCGCGGCCTTCGGTGACGCTCAGGGCGCGGTGAAAAGTGACCCGCTCGGGGGATGCCATATGCGTTTGAATGGCCTCGCCGTCCTTCAGCGACAGGCCCTCGTATTTGCGGCTGTCGGGGAC
>DATGZW010000624.1:0-6233 GCA_035297005.1 Patescibacteria group bacterium | reverse complement strand
CATCGAGAGATCCGCCGCCGGCACGTCCCAGCCGATGCGGGCCAGTCCAGCGGCCAGCCCGGCCAACAGAGCCACGGCGGCGGCGGCGAACAGCGGCAGGCGGCGAAGCGTGGTGCTCATGACGGCCAGCCCAATTGCTGGCGCGCGGCGTCGCTCAGGCGGGCGGGGGTCCACTCTGGCGCATCGAGAATATCGACGCTCAAGGTAACGTCGGGGCCAAAACTGCGGCGCAGGGCGGCGAGGCATTCATCGACCAGATAGTCGCCCTGGGGACAGGCTGGCGAGGTCATGATCAGGCCGACCTCAACGTGGTCGGGCAGGATGGTCAAGGTCTCCACCAGCCCCAAATCGACGATGTTGATGCCGACATCAGGGTCCAGAACCGTCTTCAAGGCCAGGGTGGCAAGCTCGCGCATGGGGACGGTTCCTTATGTTGTCGCGGAATTGTCTGCCGCGCGCCGCTGGCGGTCCTTGCTTTTGGGCAAGCCAAGGAACTCTAGCGGCATGACTTTACGAGGCGCGGCACTTCATCCGCGGTGATGGGGCGTGACAGCGTGTAGCCTTGAATGATGTCGCAGCCCATCAACTCCAGCACTTCTTGTTGTTCCGGACTTTCCACGCCCTCGGCCACCACTTCCATGCCGAAGCCGTGCGCCAGACGGATCATCGAGCCGACCAGGATGCAATCATCCAGACTGGCCGGCAGGCCGTCGAGAAAGCTCTTGTCGATCTTCAGGCTTTTGGCCCGCAATTGCCGCAGATAGGCCAGGGACGAATAGCCGGTGCCGAAATCGTCCAAGGCGATGGCGATGCCGTCATCCATCAGGCGATTCACGGCGGCCCGCGCGGTTGCCTCCATGAGAACCCCTTCGGTGATCTCCAATTCCAGCTTCGAGCGGTGCAGGCCGCTTTCCGCCAGGGTCTGAGCCACCAACGCTTCCAACCCGGCGCCAGGAGCCAACTGCAAGGGTGAGACGTTGACCGCCACGGACAGATCCAGCCCCATGCGGTTCCAGGCGGCGGCCTGCTGGCAGGCTTGCCTCAGCACCCAGGCGCCCAGGGGCTGGATCAGCCCGGCCGCCTCGGCGATGGGAATGAAGACCGCCGGCAAGATTTCCGCGCCGGAGGAGCGCGGCCAGCGCACCAGCGCCTCGACCCCGGTGATCCGGCGGCGGAACAGATCGAATTTCGGCTGGTAGCGGAGGGCCAATTGACCCTCCGCCACCGCCCAAGCCAGCGCGGACACCAAGGCGTCGTCGTTTCGGCTGGCGGTATCGTCAAGCATCGCTCAGGCCGCCTGATCATAAAGGTCGTAAAGGTCGGTGTCTTCATGGGCGATGCGGCGCTTCAACGCGGCCAGCATGTCGGCGGTCTCGGTCACGAAGCGTGACGGATCCTGCGAGATGGCCATGGGGCCGGGCCAGCGGTGCCGATATTCGTCGAAGCGGACCTTGAGGTTCCCCATCTCGCCTTGGAAACTCTGTGCCGCCAGCCGGACTCTGTGATCGGCATGGGCCAGCATGCGCGGGTAAAGAGTCGCGTCCTCGATCGACAGGTGAACGCCGAACTTGCCAAATAATTCCCGCACCACGGTGGCGATGGGACCGGCATCGGTGCGAACCGACTCAGGGGTCAGCAGGGCTTCGATGCGGACCACCAGGGCGCGGACATCGGTGTGGTGTTGGCGGAAGGATGCGGTCTTGCTCGTCATCGTCGTCTCCAATGCGGTAGGCTGGAGACAACCATGGCAGAGCGAACCGCAGAGATCTTTGCGCCAACGCAAATAGGAGATTAAAACGCTTGGCTAATATCCCTAAATTCGACCTGCGCAATGCGACGCTGTTCGCTGGAATAAACGGTTGTGCCATTGCCGACCTGTTGGCTGTGGCACAGTATAAAGCCATACTATATGGCTCGGTCTTTTTTCATGAAGAGGATCCCGCCAGCTCTTGCCACCTGCTCATCAGTGGGCATGTGAAGTTGGTTCAGCACAACTTTGACGGAGCGCAGGTGGTGGTGCGTTTCGTTGCTCCCGGCCAGATGTTCGGCTGGGCGTCGGTCATGGGGGGCCGTCATTATCCTGCCTCGGCCGAGGCCATGACCGACAGCGTCGCCTTGGTCTGGGACAACCAGACGATCCGGCGGGCCGTGCTGGCGCATCCGGCCTTGGCCCTGAACGCCTTGGGCATCATGGGCGGTCGATTGCGCGAGGCCGAGGACCGTCTGCGTGAACTCGCCACGGAACGGGTGGAGCGCCGATTGGCTCGCGCGCTGCTGCGGCTGGCCGAGCAATCCGGCGTTGTGACGGCCGAAGGTACGGAGATCGCCTTCCCGGTCAGTCGTCAAATCCTGGCGGACACGACTGGGGCCACCCTGCACACCATTAGCCGCATTCTGTCCAATTGGGATCAGCGCGGCCTGACCGGAGGCGGCCGGCAGAAGTTGCTGCTGTTGCGTTTGGATCAGATCAAAGACTTGGCCGAAAGCGATGATGCGGCATCATAATCTTGATGGGCGTCAAGGTGGCGATATCCTCTTGCCCCATCAATCATCCCCAGGTCAGCAATCTTCTCTGAAGGGATCAATGGTGAGGCGGTTTGTGAAACGACATCAGGCTCCGACGCGAGTTTCCTATCCGGCGAAAGCGGCGTTTGCCAGCGCCATCGGCATCGGGCTGATTGCTTGGTTGGGAAACGTAACGGGCGCACCGTTGATTGTTGCGCCGTTCGGAGCGACTTGTGTGCTGCTGTTCAGCGTGCCGGAAAGTCCAATGTCGCAACCGGCCAACGTGGTCGGAGGTTATCTTTTGGCGGCACTCATCAGCATGGGGCTGGACCATGTCTTGCCAGACGTCTGGTGGGCAATGCCGATCGCCATGGGCAGTGTTATCGCGGCGATGACGATTGCCCGCCTGACGCATCCCCCTGCCGGAGCGGTGCCGCTGGTGATATTAGGCCTCCATCCGGGGATCGGTTTTCTCGTTCTGCCGCTTCTGACGGGAACAATAGCGTTGGTGGGGGTGGCGACGATTCTTCACCGCCTTCCACCCCGGTTGCATCATTACCCTCTGCCAGTGCATCGCAAGAAATAGCGCCAATGCCGCGGCCTTATCCCGGCGCCTCCTCTGTGCCAGCGTGCTTGCGACGCTGGCATTCTCAATAGCGCAGATTGGTCAGCTTCTTGAACAGCCCGCTCTGCGGCAGCGGGTTGAAGTCCTTGACCTCGCGCGAGGGACGGCCGAACAGGTAGCCCTGAACATAGTTACAGCCGCAATCGCGGACGAAGTCCAGGGTGTCGGGGGTATCGACCATCTCGGCGATGGTTTCGACGTTCATGCGGCGGCACAGCTCGCTCAACGCCGACAGAAAGGCGCGGCCCTTGGCGGCTTTCTGCGCGTTCTTCACCGCCGAGCCGTCCAGCTTGACCACATCGACATCCAGCACCGACAGGTACTGGAACGACGCCGCGCCGGCGCCGAAATCGTCCAGACAGACGTGATAGCCGCGCTTGCGCAGGGTCTGGATGAAGGTGTTGGCCGATTCAAGGTCGCTCATGCGCGAGCTTTCGGTGATCTCGAACAGCAACCGGCCTTGGGTCCAGGGATTTTCCTTCAGCAGCTGCATCAGCGCATCGACATAGCTCGGCTTGCCGATGGAGAAGCCGGAGACGTTGACCGCCACGCGGTATTTGTCGTTGTTGCGGGGGAATTTGCTCAGCCACTCGATGACCTTCTTGGCCATGGCCAGGTCAAAATCATGGATCAGCCCGGTTTCCTCGGCGAAGGTGATGGTCTTGAACGGCGAGGCGCCGGCATCCTTGGCGAAGCGGCACAGCGCCTCGTAATGATGGATTTCGCCGCTGTTGACATGGATGATCGGCTGCAAGGCGACGAAGAACTCGCACTGCGCCACCACCTGCTTGAAATTGTTGACCTCGGCCACCGCTTCGCCGACCAGCGTCGACATATTGGCGGCCAGATGGCTGATGCTGACCCCTTCACCGTCGGTGTCGCGGAATTTGTTCAGGGTGTACAGCAGGCCCTTGGCCAAATCCTCTTCGCTGACGTCGATCGAGGTGTCCATGGTCATCGTCGCCGACTGCACCTTGGCGCCGGTGCCGGTGGGATCGACCCGTTGCGTCAATCCTTCGATTTGGCGGACCACCTCTTCGACGTTGGTGCCTGCCGCATGCATGATCGAAAAGCGGCCCTCGGCGACCTTGGCCGCCGAATCGCCGCCGACTGAATTGGCTTTCAGGAACTCGCCGACCGAATACAAAAGGTCGCTGCTGGATTTGGGGTCGAGCCGCTTTTGCAGATCCTCGATGGCGGGGATCGACAACAAGGTGACCTCGGCGCTTTCGCCTGCCGCCTGAATCCGCTTCAAGCGGTCGGCGGCCAGTTCGGCGAAGGAACCGCTGTCGAACAGCCCGCCGCTATCGGCATGCGGGGACGAAAGCGCGGTCGCCTTGGCCGCCGGAGTGCTCTTGCGCAGGGCGATGAACAGGTTGCTGCTGTCGGTCAGGCAATAGGCCGACATCGACATCCACAACAGATTGCCGCCAACCGACACCACGCGCAGTGTCTCATCGTGCACGCGCCCGGTTTTCATCACTTGCTTCAGCAACTGGCCGACGATCGGCACATCGGTGGGGGCGACCAGATCGCGGAACGAGGTCATTTCCAGCATTTCGGCGGTCTTGCCGAAGAAGGCCTGGGTCGCCCCGGCGGAAAAGGCGATGTTGAAATTCCGGTCGATCTCGAACAACAAGTCGGCCCAGCAAAAAGCCAGGGACACATAACGGTCCCGCTCGGTCTTCAATGTCTCGAAACGGGCTGTGGTGTCGATCACGATGCGCTACCCCCAAGGGGCTATACGGTGGCGGAGGATTACGTCTCACGCCATAGGAAACTGTTCATAATATGAGGAAGAGGCTAGGGGAAACCCTTTTCGCGGGGAAAAGACGCTTAATGGGGTTTTCCCTTATTGTAAAATTGAATTTATTGACAGGCGCGCGGGTGGCGGCCCAGAACCGCAGTCTGGGATGGATGGGAATGGATGGTGATGTACGGACTCAGGGGACGATGCGTGGCGATGCTGCTGGCCTGGGGGCTGTCCTGCGTGGCTTTGCCGGCCTGGGCCGAGGGTGATTTCGACTCCGCCGTCGCCGCCTATGAGGCCGGCGATTACGCCGCGGCCCGCCAGTTGTGGGAACAGGCGCTGGCGGCGGGCGATTGGGCGGCGGCGCGCAGCCTGGGCACGCTGTACCGCAAGGGCTTGGGGGTGGACGCCGATGCGGCGCGCGCCGTCGATTATTATCATCAGGCGATGGCGCATGGGGTAGCCAACGCCGACATCAATCTGGCCGAGATGATCCTGACTGGGCAGGGCGTGCCGCGCGACGTGGACAAGGCCAAGGCATTGCTGAAAACGGCTGCCGACCAGGGCAACCCGGCGGCGCAGTTTCGTCTGGACGAAATCGAGGACGCCGAGACGCGCGCTCAGCCGCCGCCGGCTCTGGCTGCTCCGCCACCGGCGATGCCGATCGCCGACGGCGTCACGTTGGCGCGCGCCCTGGTGGGCTCGTATGGCAGCGATGACGAGGCCGCCTCTGCCTGGATGGCCTATAACCTGCCGGGGCTGACGCCACAGTTGGAGCCGGCCTTCACCCCCGGTCAGAGCCGCCTCATCCGCCTTTACGCCGTCGGCCCCGAAGACATCGTCACGCGGCTTTGCGACGATGTGCGGTCGCGCGGCGAGCCGTGCTTGATAAGCAAGTAGCGGGTCTTGGGTTAGACCTGACCGCTTTTCACCACCTCGCTGAAGTAGCGGTAGCTGTCCTTGGGCGTGCGCGTCAGGGTATCGTAATCGACGCGGACGATGCCGAACCGCTTGGACAGGCCAAAGGCCCATTCGAAGTTGTCGAGCAGGCTCCAGCATAGATAGCCTTTGACGTTGCAGCCGTCCTGCACGGCGCGGCCGACCGCTTGCAGGTGATCCTTGAGGAAGGCCACCCGCTCGACGTCGTGGATTTGCCCGTCGGCCTCGACCACGTCTTCATAGGCGGCGCCGTTCTCGGCAATGAAGACGGCGGGGTTGCCGTAGTCGCGCTTGAACTCGGCCAGCAGGTCGTAAAGCCCGTCGGGCTGCACCGGCCACGCCATGCCGGTCCAGCGTTCGCAATGGGCATCGCCCCAGGTCACGTCGAAGGGGTGGCTGGTTTCGTATTTCATG
>DATGZW010000623.1:0-3847 GCA_035297005.1 Patescibacteria group bacterium | reverse complement strand
GCTGACCCAGACGTTGGAACAGCGGTTGGAGGCCTTCGCCCGCCAGATGGGCGAGATGGCCAAGGCCAACGAAGCGCGCCAGGACACCCTGCGCCAGACCGTTGAACAGCGGCTGCTGGCCTTGCAACAGGACAACGCCGCCAAGCTGGAGCAGATGCGCCACACCGTCGATGAGAAGCTGCAAGGCACCCTGGAAAAGCGCCTGGGCGAAAGCTTCAAGCTGGTCTCGGAACGGCTGGAACTGGTGCATAAGGGCTTGGGCGAGATGCAGACCCTGGCCAATGGCGTCGGCGACCTGAAGAAGGTGCTGACCAATGTGAAGACGCGCGGCACCTGGGGCGAGGTGCAGTTGGGCAATCTGCTGGAGCAGATCCTCACCGCCGATCAATACGCTGCCAACGCGCTGTGCCGCGAAGGCTCGGCCGACCGCGTCGAATACGTCATCCGCCTGCCCGGCAAGGGTGAGGGTGAAGGCGAGGTGTTGCTGCCCATCGACGCCAAATTCCCGCGCGAGGATTACGAACGTCTGCTCGAAGCGGCAGACCGCGCCGATGTCGATGCGGTGGAAGCCGCCTCGAAAGCGCTTGAGATGCGAGTCAAATCCTTCGCCAAGGACGTCTTCACCAAATACGTCAACCCGCCGCGCACCACCGACTTCGCCATCCTGTTCCTGCCGACGGAAGGTCTCTACGCCGAAGTCCTGCGCCGCCCCGGTCTGGTCGATCAGTTGCAGCGCGACTACCGCGTCAACCTCTGCGGCCCGACCACCTTGGGCGCCCTGCTGAACAGCCTGCAAATGGGCTTTCGCACCCTGGCCATCCAGAAGCGGTCGAGCGAAGTGTGGGAAATCCTCGGCGCGGTGAAGACCGAATTCAGCAAATACGGCGAGGTGCTGGACAAGGTGCAAAAGAAACTCATCGAAGCCACCCAGAGTATCGATCAGGTCAACATCCGCAAACGCGCCATCGACCGCAAACTGCGCGCCGTCGCCGAAATGCCGGTGGGGGTGGCAGAAGGGTTGCTGGAGCTGACGGGGACGGAAGAGGAATAGCCCCCACCCAAATGGTCCTTTCCCCCGCGCATCCGGTCGTCAAGCAGCCTTTACCCGTGACCTGACGACCGCGATCCGCTTACCTGTCCGCCGTTATAAGATTTCCAGCACGCTTTCGGGCGGGCGGCCGATGCGGGCTTGGGTGGCGGTGACGACGATGGGGCGCTCGATGACGGCGGGGTGGGCGACCATGGCGGCGATCAGTTCGGCGTCGGGCAAAGCGGGATCGACACCGGCTTCGGCGGCTTCCTTCTTGCGCAACAGATCCTTGGCCGGAATCCCCAGCAGCCCCAGGATACGGGTCAGTTCGGCGGCGCTGGGCGGGGTCTTCAGGTATTCGACGACGGTCGCGGTGACGCCCTTTTCCTGCAGCAGCGCCAAGGTTTCGCGCGATTTGCTGCATTTCGGATTGTGATAGATGGTAACAGACATGCGGCATTGCTCCTTGCCAGGCGATGGGACGCCCCGTTATCTGGGGGCAAGCCCGGACGCTCGCGTTCTTAACTCCTTTCGGTGTGCCATGACCCGCCTCTCTTCACAAGCGGCCCGTCCGCTGTCAGCTGTTTTCCTCGTACTGTTCCTGCTGGCGACGCCGCTGGTTCAGGCCTGGGCCGCCGACGCGCCCGCCGCCACCAGCCGCGCCGATGTCGAGCATCTGATCAAGACCATCGAAGACCCGGTCGCCCGCCAGCGGCTGGTCGGCGATCTCAAGCTGATGGTGGCCGCCGACAAGGGCGATCAAGAGGTTGAGGAACCCGGCCTGTTGAGCCTGATTTCAACCAAGGTGCAGGATTTCAGCGACGAGTTGCTGGCCACCATGACCGCCTTATCCGATGTCACCAAACTGGCCGATTGGGCCGAGCAGCAATTGCAGGACGATCACCTGCGCGAGCGTTGGGGCTCCATTCTGGGACGTCTGGCCGCCATCCTCGGCGGTGGCGTGCTGGCCGAGCAACTGGCCTTGCTGGCCCTCAGCCCGCCGCGCCGGTTGCTGGAATCCCGCCATCCGCGCAATTACTGGCTGCGCCTGCCGGCGGCGCTGGGGCGCGGGTTGCTGGATCTGCTGCCGGTCGGAGTCTTCCTTGCCACCAGCTATGGTCTGCTGACCTTGCCCGTCTTCAAGCTGATTGGCGACTCCAGTCTGGCGGCAGTGCTGCTGATCTCCGCCTATGCCCTGGGCCGCACCATTCTGGTCGGTGCCAACACCGTGTTCATGCCCGGTGCGGCTGGCATCCGCGTGCTGCCGGTCAGCGACGAAACCGCCACCTATCTGTCAATCTGGGCGCGACGGCTGACCTTCACCACCGTCTGGGGCTATTTTGCCCTCCAGGCCTTCAAGATGCTCGGCCTGCCAAAAAGCGGCTATGCCTTCTCGCTGAAGCTGCTGGGGCTGGTGGTCGCCACCCTGCTGGTCATCCTGGTGCTGCAAAACCGCCAGACCGTCGCCACCTGGATCCGCTCGCAGGGTCAGGCCACCGGCCTCAGCGGCAAAGTTCAGGGCCTGCGCAACCGCGTCGCCGACATCTGGCATGTGCTGGCCGGGCTGTACATCCTGGTGGCCTTCCTGATTTGGGCGTTGCAGGTCAAAGGCGGCTTCGAATACGTCATCCAGGCCACGGCGATGACGGTGGCGATTCTGTTCGCCGCCCATGTGGTCAGTTCCACCTTGCACCGCTTGGTCAGACGGGCCTTCGCCATCAATTCCGAACTGCGCGACCAATTTCCCCAGTTGGAGGCGCGCGCCAACCGCTATTCGGCATTGATGCACAGCGTCGTGCGCGGCGCGGCGGCGGTCGCCACCGTGCTGGCCATCCTGCAAGCCTGGGGCGCCGACAGTCTGGCCTGGCTGGGCAGCGATCTGGGCCGCCATGTGCTGTCCAGCTCGGTATCGATCATCGCCGTTCTGATCGGCTCGGTGATCGCCTGGGAACTGGTCAGCGCCTCAATCGAGCGCTACATGTCGCGCACCGACACCGACGGCAATCTGGTCGAACGCAGCGCCCGCGCCCGCACCCTGCTGCCGCTGTTCCGCAATGTGGTGATGGTCTGTCTGGTGGTGGTGGTGACGCTGATCGTGCTCAGCGAGTTGGGCATCAACATCGCCCCGCTGCTGGCCGGCGCCGGCGTGATCGGCGTGGCCATCGGCTTCGGTTCGCAAAAGCTGGTCCAAGACGTCATCACCGGCGCTTTCATCCTGTTCGAGGACACCATCGCCATCGGCGACATCATCCAGATCGGCACCCATTCCGGCTCGGTCGAAAGCATGACCATTCGCACCCTGCGCCTGCGCGACGCCATCGGGCAGGTGCATTCAATCCCCTTCAGCAGCGTCTCGGACGTCATCAACATGAGCCGCGACTTTGCCTTCCACCAATACGACATCGGCGTTTCCTACCGCGAGAACGTCGATGAGGTGATGGGAGCGATCAAGCAAATCGGCGACGAGATGCGCGCCGATGACAAATGGGGGCCGCAGATGGTCGATGACATCGAGGTCTTCGGCGTCGATAAGTTCGCCGATTCGGCGGTGATCATCCGTGGCCGCTTAAAGACCCTGCCCGGCAAGCAATGGGCCATCGGCCGCGAGTTCAATCGCCGCGTCAAGAACCGCTTCGATGAGTTGAAGATCGAGCTGCCGTTCCCCACCACGACGATGTATTTCGGCCAGAACCGCGACGGCACCGCGCCCGCCGCGCAGATCCACATCGTCGAACGCAGCCCCGAACGCCTGCAAGCGCCCGAGGTCGACGCCTTCAGCGGCGATGCGGTGGATTTCCCGATCGGTGAGTCGGGGAC
>DATGZW010000622.1:0-11077 GCA_035297005.1 Patescibacteria group bacterium | reverse complement strand
GTGCTGAAGGATAAGCCCAACCGGCTGGAGGCCTTGCTGGAACTGGTGCGCGGGCGTAACGCCGCCATCGACTCGGCCTCGGCCAATCCGGGGCACCGCACCGAATGCGGCGCGGGCTGTTTCGCCTGCTGTCACCAACTGGTCGCCATCGAACAGGGCGAGGCGCTGTTGCTGGCGCTCTATCTGCAGCAGTCGCGCAGCCCCGAGGAATTGGCCGAGATCAAAGCCCGCGCCGACGTGGTCGCCCGCGTTCCCGCCACCCAGGGGGCACGCTTTAAGACCGTCACCGCCTGTCCGCTGCTGGCCGATGGCCGGTGCAGCGTCTACAAGGCGCGGCCAGCCGCCTGCCGCATGACCTTCTCGGCCAGCCGGCTGGCCTGCGTCACCGCTCTGGCCGCCTCGAACCAGGGCCAGTATACCCCGGTGCCGTGGTTCGCCCCGGCGGGGGCCTATGCGGCGTTGATCCAGGTCGGAATCGACCATGTGCTGGCTCAGGCTTGGGGAGTCTCGACGGAAAAGGTCGAACTGGCCAAGGCGCTGCATATCGCTTTGGCCGATCCTCAGCAGGTCACCGCCGATTGGCTGGCCGGTAAGGATCCGCTGAAAGACGCCAAAGTCGCCAACGCCCCCGCGCCGAACAGCCAGATCGTTAAAAAGGCGATCAAGCGGTTGCGGATAAAGTAGGGAGTTTCCAATTCTCGTCGTGGCTGGACTTGTTCCGGCCATCCACGCGGTTCGGCCATGACGCCAGCGAAGTCAACGGCTTGCGCTCTCTCGGCGTGGATACGCGGGATAAGCCCACGCATGACGGTAAGGGGGCTACACCTTCTTCTTCGCTAACGGATGGTGCAGGGTCACCAGCTGCTTCAGTTTTTCATCCAGGACGTGGGTGTAGATCTGCGTGGTGGCGATGTCGGCGTGACCGAGCATCTGCTGCACGCTGCGCAGATCGGCCCCATGCGCCAGCAGGTGGCTGGCGAAGGAGTGGCGCAGCACATGCGGCGAGATGCGGGTGACGTCGAGCCCCGCCGCGATCGCCAGATCGTCGAGCATCTTGGCGAAGCCGGAGCGGGTGAAATGGCCGCTGTCGCCATCGCCGGGGAACAGCCATTTGCTGGTGTCGGGTTGGCGTACCAGACACCAAGCCTGGATTGCTTGGCGGGCGGGTTCGCCTAGTGGCACCATGCGTTCCTTGCCGCCCTTGCCGCGCACGATCAACACCGGCTTGTCGCGCCGCACAGCCGAATAGGGCAGTTCGACCAGTTCCGAGACACGCAAGCCGGCGGCATAGAGCAGCTCCAGCAGCGCCAGCGCGCGCAGACCGGCGACGCCTTCCTTGGCCCGCGCCGCCTCGATCAGCCGTTCGACATCGGCTTCGCTTAGGTATTTGGGCAGCGGCTGGCCCAGGCGCGGGCTGTCCAGCACTTGCGTGGGGTCGTCGTCGCGGATGTCCTCGGCGAACAGGAATTTGTGGAACTGGCGCAGCGCCGACAGGCGGCGAGCGGCTGTGCGCGGAGCCATGCCACGGCGTTTCAAATCGCCCAGATAGCCGCGCAGGGCAGGGACGCCGGCTTGATGCACCGACACCCCCAAGCCGGCCAGGAATCCGGCAAAGTCGTCCAGATCGCGGCGATAGGCGTCCAGGGTGTTGGCGGCGGCTCCGCGTTCCGCCGCCAACATTTCCAGGAAGCTTTCGACGTGCTTAGACGCCATTGGCGATGGCTGCCTCCACCGCCAGGGCGCGGGCGTCGGCGTCGAGACCCAGCAGCCGCAGCCCGGACACCACCCGATAGAGGTCGCTGGGGTCGGACTGGGTCAAGCCCGGCTCGCCCAGCGAGGCCAAGGACAGCAGCACGGTCTCACCCAGGCGCAGATCCTCGGTGGCGACGCGCAGGCCGTTCCACAACGCCGGGCGCGGATGCAGCGACGTCACCAGCAAGGGGCCGTCATACAGCGGCAGCCACTCCTCGGAGGGGATCTTTTCGCCGAACGCCGACAGCAGGCTCAGGCATACCGCACCGCGCCGTATCTGCGCATCGGGGCTCAGATCGGGACGCGCCTTGCGCCAGACCGCCAGCGCGCCGGGCGGCATCGGGCGGTCGTCGTCGGGGCCGAGCAGGCGGAGCAGCGGCGCCAGCGATGCCGCCGCATTGGCGATGTCGGTATTGCCCAGGCCTTGGGCGCGGGCGAAGCTGATCCACGGCTTGGCGGCCTCGGCCTGTCCGGCGGCAATCAGCGCGCGGGCTGCCGGAACGGCGAAGGACACCAATTCCGGCGCGGGTTTCAGCCCGGCAATCTGCGGGGCATAGATGCGGGCGGCGGTAAAATAGGCGTCGCTGCCGCTGGCCGTCGCGGTGGTCAGAGCTTTGCCGATGATCTCGGCCTTGGCCGTCGGCAGGGTTTGTTGCAACGAAGCGCGATAGAGCAAGGCCCGCCCGCGCGTGGTCTTGTCGGCCACGGGCGCCGCCAGTTCCTGCGGGGTGAAGGTCACGCTCTCATAGATCTGGCGCAGCACATCGGTATCGACGGCCCCCAGCGCCTCGGCCTTTTCGCCGGCCAGCAGGCGGGCTTCCAGGCTGGCCGTCGGGGTCGTGGCGATGGCGCGCAGCAGCGCCGGCTGCGGCGTGGCGGCGGCGGCTTCGGGGATCGGCAGCTTGGCGGCGCGGGCCATCGCCAGTGTCAGCGGAGTCGGCGCGGCGAAGGCGTCGCCCAGCTTGCCCGACCCGATTCCGGCCAGCGCGTCGGCGGCGGCGAAGAAGGCGGGATCATTGATTTTCTGTTCGCGCAGAACGTCCTCGCCGAAGCTGGCTTCGTTGGTTTTGCCGGCGGTCAACTGGCAGAACACCTGCAATTTGGCGGCGAACGGATCGGCGGGCGCTTGGGCGCGCAGGGCGACGGTTTCATTGCATGCGGTGGCGGTGTCGCCCGCCAGCAAAGCGGTATCGACGGCGAGGCGGCGCAGTTCGGGCGTCACTGCGGAACTCGGCACACCCTTGAGCAAGGCGTTGAGGCCGTCCAATTCGCCCATCGCCCACAGCTTGTCGGCGCGGAGTTTGATCAAGGAATCGCCGGCGGCCAGCTTGCTGCCGGGAGGAATGGCGGCGGTGGTCAGCAGCAGACGGCGCATCAGGCTGCGCATGGCGTGCGAGGTGGTTTGCGCCGGCAAGCCGGGCAGCACCTTTTGCACGACGGCCATGTTGGTGCCCGCCCACATCTCGGACCCCAAGCCGCCATGCGCCTCGTCGAGGATGCCGGTGGCGTTGCTGTCGATGACGCCCAACTCCTGCACCTGCACCTTCTCGGCGCGCGGGTTGGTCACCTCGGGAAAGGCTTCGCGCGGGGTCACGACCGGAGACGCCGTCACCGGCGCCTCCGGCAGCAACGACGTGGGGGCGCCTTCCGCCAGCGCATGCGCCAGCGGAAGCATCACCAACAGGACGGCCGCAGCCGCCCCGGTCCTAGCGCTGGAAGCGCTCATCCGGGATCACCTTTTCGACTTTGGCCGTGGGCGCTGGAATGTTCCACATTGCCAGGGCAATCGTGCCACCGACAAGTGTCACCACCAACAGGATCAATATGATACGGACCAAACTGCTCATCGGTTTTGACCTGCTCTCTGATGCAAGACTGTGGACAGCCCCCAAGGGGGCGGGTAAAAGCCGGATGTACGCGTCACGCGACGATGTGGGACACGCATACACCCCGGCCGGATTGTGCTAAGGTTTGACCATGGCGAACGAACCGAAGTCTATCGGCACGGCGAGCGGGATTCAACGCTGCCGGTTGCCCACCCCCGCTGATGGAACCGACAATGCCGTCTGACGCGCTTGTCCTTCCACGCACAGTCGTATTGGTTGGCCTGATGGGGGCCGGCAAAAGCTGCGTCGGACGCCGTCTGGCGGCGCGGCTTGGCCTGCCTTTCGTCGATGCCGACAGCGAGATTGAGACCGCTGCCGGCTGCACCATCGCCGAATTCTTCACCCGCTTTGGCGAGCCCGCTTTCCGCGAGGGCGAGCGCCGCGTCATGCAGCGCTTGCTGGAGGGTTCGCCCTGCATCCTGGCGACCGGCGGCGGCGCTTTCATGGATGCCGAAACCCGCGCCTTGATTGTCGAAAAGGGGCTGTCGCTGTGGTTGCGCGCCGATCTTGATCTTTTGGTCAAGCGCACCGCTGGCCGCGACCACCGGCCCTTGCTGAAGACCGGTGAACCGCGCGAGATCCTACAGCGCCTGATCGACCTGCGCTATCCGACCTATGGACAGGCGGATATCATTGTCGATTCGCGGGATCAACCGCCGGAAGTGACCGTTGACGCCGTTGTCGCGGCGCTCGCCGCCCATCTGACGACGCCCTCTGCCTGCCAGTCTTAAGCTCTGAAGGATCTATCGACGATGACCGCCGCCATCCGCGTTGACCTGGGTGACCGCTCCTATGACATCCACGCCGCTCCCGGCCTGTTGGCGCAAGCGGGCAAGCTGATCCGGCCTCTGCTGTCGTCGCCCCGCGTGTTCGTCGTCACCGACGAAAACATCGAGGCGCTGCATCTGACCACGCTGACCGAATCGCTGGACGCCGCCGGTATTGAAAACCACGGCGTGGTGCTGACGCCGGGCGAACAGAGCAAGAGCTTCGAGCATCTGGAAAGCCTGCTCGACGCCATGCTGGAAGCCCGCTGCGAGCGCGGCACCACCATCATCGCTTTCGGCGGCGGAGTCATCGGCGACCTGACCGGTTTCGCCGCCAGCATCCTGTTGCGCGGGGTGCCGTTCATCCAGATCCCGACGACGCTGCTGTCGCAGGTTGACAGCTCGGTCGGCGGCAAGACCGGCATCAACACCCGCCAGGGCAAGAACCTGATCGGCAGCTTCTATCAGCCGCGTCTGGTGTTGGCCGATATCGACGTGCTGGCGACATTGCCAGACCGCGAGCTGCGCTCGGGCTATGCCGAGGTGGTCAAATACGGCCTGATCGATGATCCCGCCTTCTTCGCTTGGCTGGAGGAACATGCGGCCGAGCTGCTGTCGGGCAACAGCTTCGCCCGCCAATATGCGGTGCTGACCAGTTGCCGGGCCAAGGCCCGCGTGGTTGCCAGCGACGAGCGGGAATCCGGGGCGCGGGCGCTGCTCAATCTGGGCCACACCTTCGCCCATGCGCTGGAGGCCGAGGGCGGTTATGGCGGCGTGCTGACGCATGGCGAAGCGGTGTCGATCGGCATGGTCATGGCTTTCGAGCTGTCGGCCCGGCTGGGCTATTGCCCCGCCGAGGACGTCGCCCGCCTGCGCCGCCATCTGTTCGGCTTGGGCATGCCGGTCGATCCTCCGGCGGGGCACGGCTGGGACGCGGCTAAGCTGTTCGGCCATTTCGCTGCCGACAAGAAGGTCAAGGATGGGCGCGTCACCTTCGTTCTGGCGCGCGGCATCGGCCAAGCCTTCCTGTGCCGCGAGGTGCCCGCCGAGGTGGTCATGGGCGTGCTGACCGACGCCATCGCCGCTTCGTCCGCCGAGGCCTGAGCGGATGATTCTCGACCTGTCGCTGATTGCCGTGTTGCTGGTGCTGCTGTTCTTCTTCAGCAGCGCCGAAACCTCGTTGACGGTGGCGTCGAAGCCGCTGATGCACCAGTTGGAAATCGAAGGCGACGCCCGCGCCGCTCTGGTTAACCGTCTGCAAAACCGCAAGGATCGTCTGCTCGGCTCGATCCTGCTGGGCAATACCTTGGTGCAGATTCTCGCCTCGGCGATGGCCACCAGCGTCGCCATCCTGGTCTTCGGCGATGCCGGGGTCGCCTATGGCACCGCCATCATGACCGTGGTGGTGCTGGTGTTCTGCGAGATTCTGCCCAAGACCATCGCCCTGCACAACGCCACCAAGCTGGCTTTGTTCATCGCCCCGATCATGCGGGTGGTGGTATGGATTTGCGGCCCGCTGATGCATACGGTGCAGCATCTGGTCAACGGGCTGCTGCGCCTGTTGGGCGTTCCCTTGCGCGATGCCGGCGACCTGGATGCGGCGCTGGCCGAGTTGCGCGGCGCTATCGACATCCACACCACCGAGGACGAGGTGCAGCACGAACGCAAGATGCTGCGTTCGATCCTCGATCTGGGCGATGTCGAGGTTGGCGAAATCATGATCCACCGCAAGAGCGTGATGATGATCGACGCCGAACAAAGCGTGTCGGCGATCCTCGACCAAGCCACCGCCAGCCCCTATACCCGCCTGCCGTTGTGGACAGGCGAGCCCGACAACATCATCGGCGTGCTGCACAGCAAGGCGCTATTGCGCGCGGTGCGCTCGCATACCGGCAATATCGACGAGATCAATATCATCGATCTGGTGTCGCCGCCGTGGTTCATCCCCGATTCGACGTCGTTGCTGGCGCAGTTGCAGGCGTTTCGTCTGCGCCGCGAGCATTTCGCCCTGGTCGTCGATGAATACGGCACGCTGCAAGGCGTGGTGACGCTGGAAGATATCATCGAGGAAATCGTCGGCGACATCTCCGACGAGCACGACGTGCTGGCCTCGGGGGTGCGGCCGCAGCCGGACGGTTCGTACATCGTCAACGGCGACGTGACCTTGCGCGATTTGAACCGCGAATATGACTGGCGCCTGCCCGACGAGGACGCCTCGACCATCGCCGGCCTGCTGTTGCATGAATCACGGATGATCCCCGAAGTCGGGCAGGTGTTCCTATTCTACGGATTCCGTTTCGAGGTCTTGCGCCGGGTGCGCAACCAACTCACCTCCATCCGCATCACCCCACCCAAGAATGAAGAACTGGAAGACGGAGCCTGAGCATGCCGCTGTCGCCGCCGGTCGAGCGGGAGCATCTGCACACCCGCCACGTCACCTGTCAGGGATTCCGCCGCGCCGACGGCTTGTGGGACATCGAAGGGCGGCTGGTCGACACCAAAAGCTATGGCTTCGCCAATCACGACCGCGGCGGACGCATCGAAGCCGGTGAGCCGATCCATGAGATGCTGCTGCGGGTGACGGTCGATGACGATTTGATCATCCGCCATGCCGAAGCCGTCATCGAGCACGCGCCTTACGCCCTTTGCGCCTCCATAGCCCCGGTGTTTGCCGGGCTGGCAGGAGTGTCGATCGGGCCGGGCTTCCTGCGGGTGCTGCGCGGCCGCTTTGGCGGGGTTCGCGGCTGTACCCATATCGTCGAGATGTTCGGCCCCATCGCCACAGCGGCGTTCCAGACCATCGTGCCGTTGCGGCGGCGCGAGACCGAGGCGGCGACGCGTCCCTCGATCATCGACACCTGCCACGCCTTAGCCGCCGACGGCCCGGTGGTGGCGCGGGAATGGCCGCAGCATCACATCGGCGGCAAGGTGGCGAAGCCGGATCCGTCCGCCGCCTAGTGCTGGGCGGCTTTATGTCCGTGGCGCAGTTGGCGCAGCATCTTGGCGGCGTCGATATAGCTGTCGAAGCAGAGGATGGCTTCCTTGTGCCCATCGTCACCGACTTGAAAGATGGTCCAACCGGCAAAGGCCGGGGGAGAGCGCCAGCAGATATAGGTATGTTCCCTCAACATTGTCATTTCTCCGCCATGGTGTTGCATCTGCAACCAGCAAGCATCATGCCACCCTGGCCGTCGGTGCGGCGCGATGGCCTTCGGTCAAAAATCCCGGTAAATCCAGGGGATGAAGGCCGGTCGGTGGGGCGGTGGTCGGGGGGATTTGAATTAAATTGTCGGCATTTTGCCGAAGTGCGAGCCCGGGCCGCAAATGCCAAAGGCATTTTGCGAACGGGTCGCGCGGCACCGCTGTCGCGGGCCGATGGGAGAACCGGGATTGAGGCGTCTTGGCGCCGTCCGTCTCCCTTGCACCGGCGAGCGTTAAGCCCGCCAAGCCTTCTTAACGATGCGCGACGGCGTCCATATGTAGATGCCGGTGGGCTTCGCTGCGCAGACGCACCGGCGGGGTCGGCTCGTCGGGCTGGCCGTGGCCTGCCTGATGATGCCCAAGCTCGGTCGAGGAAGCGCGGAAATAGGCCAGGATGAATACCCGCATGGCGGCGGTCAGGTTGTTCCCGCTGTGCCGTGCCGAGATGGTCGTGCAAACCTCATGCGCGGTCATTTGCTCGCGCAGGCAGATTTCGTCGAGCGCGTCCCACATGTCGGGTTCCAGCTTCATGCTGGTCCGGCGTCCGGCGACGGTAACGTTTCGATTGAGTAGCGTGCTCACCAACATCCCCGTAATCCCCCCGGCGCGTGATCTCGGATCAGTCCGACTCCGCGCCCTTTCTTGACCGTTTGACCTATGCCCCTATAACAACCGGTTTGGGGGGCATTCTCCAATAGGCCTAAAGACCGCATGACGGCATATTCCGGTATGCCGAAGGTCATAGTTTGGGTGGATTCGGTCAGCGATTGCGCCGTGCGTCCTCGATGGGGGTCAGGGTGGACAGTGTCAGGGCATGCACGCGGGTCCGCATTTCCTCGGCCAGCAGGTCATAGACCATGCGCTGGCGGACGACCAAACCCTTGCCTTCGAACTGCGGCGAGACGACCTCGATGGTGAAGTGGGTTTCACCCTCATCCGACGAGCCGCTATGGCCGCGATGGCGGGCGGAGTCGTCTTGGATGTCGAGCCGCAGCGGCGCCAATCCGTCGATCAATTTCCGCTCGATCTGGGCACGTACGATCATGGGGAGCAATCCTCGTTTCCTGATTTTGGCGGCAGCCTGCCCTGTTTGAGCATCGGCACGCGGGCAACGGATATTGCCAGCTTTCCCCCTTGCGCTCATAGTGAGGCATCATGAAAGGACATTCACGGAAATTTTGGCCCCGAGGGGCGACCGAGCGGCCCGCCGCAGAGACCCGCGCCTGCGACCATCCGGGATGCCGCGATGGCGGAGAATTCCGCGCACCCAAATCACGCCAGACGCTGACCGAGTATTTCTGGTTCTGCCTGGACCATGTGCGCGCCTATAATCGCGCCTGGGATTACTATGCCGGGCTGCAACCCGATGACATCGAACGCATGGTGCGGCTCGACGTGACGTGGCAGCGCCCCACTTGGCCGCTGGGCCACATGGCGGCGGGCCGCGTGCGCCTGGACCCCGAACGCGTCAAGGATCCCTTCGGCGTGTTCGACGAGGACATGTGGCAAAAGCCCGCCGACCGCCCAGCCGCCTCCGGGCCGGAGTTGGAGGCGATGCGGATCATGGACTTGCGGCCCCCGCTGAGCGCCGATGGCGTCAAGGCGCGCTACAAAATCCTGTGCAAAATCCATCACCCCGACACCAATGGTGGCGATAAGGCGGCGGAAGAGCGCTTCAAACAGATCGGTCAGGCTTACAAAACCTTGATGGAAAGCCTAAGTCCCTAACCAGGCGGTCCTCCTTTCGGACCGTTCTCAGCAATAATTCGGAAACAGCATCATCATGAGCGACACCAGCACGCCCCCCCTGGCCTCGGATCATCCCCTGGCGCTTCCCGACATTCAGATTTCGGTGCGCCAGACCTTTGGCCTCGATAGCGACATGATGGTGCCGGCGTTCAGCCGCGGCAGCGAGCATGTGCCCGAGCGGGACGACACCTATCGTTTCGACCACGACACCACCATGGCCATTCTGGCCGGCTTCGCCTTCAATCGGCGCGTCATGATCCAGGGCTATCACGGCACCGGCAAATCGACGCATATCGAACAGGTGGCGGCGCGCCTCAACTGGCCGTGCATCCGCGTCAACCTGGACAGCCATGTCAGCCGCATCGATTTGATCGGTAAGGACGCCATCGTCGTCAAGGACGGCCAGCAGATCACCGAATTCCGTGAAGGCATCCTGCCTTGGGCGTTGCAGCACCCGACCGCGCTGGTGTTCGACGAATACGACGCCGGGCGCCCCGACGTGATGTTCGTCATCCAGCGCATCCTGGAAGTCGAAGGCAAACTGACCCTGCTCGACCAGAGCCGGGTGATCCGCCCGCATCCCGCCTTCCGCCTGTTCGCCACCGCCAACACCATCGGCCTGGGCGACACCACCGGCCTGTATCACGGCACCCAGCAGATCAACCAGGGCCAGATGGATCGTTGGAACATCGTCGCCACGCTGAACTATCTGGAGCATGACAGCGAGGTCGAGATCGTCATCGCCAAGATGACCTCGTTCGACACCAAGGCCGGGCGCGAGGCCATCAGCAACATGGTCCGCGTTGCGGATCTCAGCCGCGTCGGCTTCATCAATGGCGACATCTCGACGGTGATGAGCCCGCGCACGGTATTGACTTGGGCCGAGAATGCCGAAATCTTCGACGATATCGGCTTTGCCTTCCGCCTGACCTTCCTCAACAAATGCGACGAGACCGAGCGGCCGGTGGTGGCGGAATATTATCAGCGCTGCTTCGGCGTCGAACTGCCGGAAACCATGGCCCGCGTGGTGGTGAGCTAAGAGCGGGAGGGTCTTTGGAATACAGAGGATCACCCCTCCGCCGTCATGCCCGGACTTGTTCCGGGCATCCACGCCGAGAGAGCGGTGGGTCTTGTTTCTATTGGCATTCCGGCTGAACCGCGTGGATAGCCGGGACAAGCCCGGCCATGACGGAAAAGTGAGGGGCGGCGTCAGGCTTTGGTTTGCCTCGGCGCACTAAGGAGCGGCATGGACAACGAAAAGCGCCTGTTCGGCAATCAGCAAGAGGCTCCGGTCGAGTTGGCCAAGCGGACCACGGCGGCGGTGCTGCGCGCCGTCTCCGGACGCGCCGACGTCCAGGTCGGATTCGCCGTCGGCGGGGCCAGTCTGCGCGGTACTCAGGTGCGTTTGCCGCAGCCGCCGCGCGTCATGCATGCCGAGGATCTGGCCCGTCTGCGCGGTGCCGCCGATGCGGTGGCGGTGCGCATACGTTTCCACGATGAGGCCATTCACAACCGCCGCATGCCGCATGGCCAGGACGCCAAGGATATCTACAACGCCGTGGCCCAGGCCCGCGTCGAGGCCTTGGGCTCGCGCATCATGCAGGGCGTCGCCGTCAATCTGGCGGCGTCGCTGGAATCGCGCTACCACGCTGAAGGCTATGCCGCCATCAGCCAGCGCGACCAGATGCCGCTGTCGGAAGCCGTGCGGCTGATTGCCCGCGA
>DATGZW010000621.1:0-5339 GCA_035297005.1 Patescibacteria group bacterium | reverse complement strand
GACACCACCGGATCGGGAGGGTGACGGCGTGATCTACCGGCTCACCATCGACGCTTTCCACGCCACGCCCGAGGTCGCGCGGGCCTGCGAACTGTTCAGCCACGACCGCCAGTTCGGCAAGTCGCGGATCAGCTTGCGGGGCGGCGGTCTGGATGCCGCCGTCGCCTATTACCAGAACAACGCAACACCCCAGGTGGTCATCGTCGAGGAAGTCAGCGACGACCGCGCCATGCTCGAACGGCTGGGCCGGCTGGCCGAGGTTTGCGTCGCCGGCACCCGCGTGGTGGTGATCGGCACGCTCAACGACATCGCCGTCTATCGCACCCTGATTGCCCAGGGGGTCAGCGAATATTTGATCGCTCCGGTCAGCGCCGCGCAGATTGCCGGCGCTATCGAGGCCATCTTCGCCGATCCCAAGGCGCAGCCGCGCGGCCGCATGATCGCCTTTTTCGGCGCCCGGGGCGGGGTCGGTTCCAGCACCTTGGCGCATAACGTCGCCTGGAGCATGGCCCAGCAAACCGCCGAGGAAGTGGTGCTGCTCGACCTAGACCGCGCCTTCGGCACCGTTGGGTTGGCCTTCAACACCGAATCGCGTCAGACCGTGTCGGAACTGTTGGGCGAACCCGACCGCATCGACGCGCAGATGCTGGACCGCATCCTGTTGAAATATGACGACCGCCTGCATCTGCTGCCCAGCCCCAGCGAGTTGCGCCCGTGGCCGCCGATCGAGGTCGAAGCCATCGACAAGCTGCTGGATCTGGTGCGCCAGATGACGCCCTTCGTCGTGCTTGACCTGCCGCATCACTGGGAACCGTGGATCGTCCATGCGCTGGAGGCCGCCGACGTGCTGGTGGTCACCGCCACCCCCGATCTGCCCAATCTGCGCGACACCAAGAACCTGTTGGACACCGTCGGGCCGCGCCGGGGCGACCGGATGCCGATCCAGTTGGTGCTCAACCGCATGGATGCGCTGAAGAAGTCGCAGCTCACCGCCAAGGATTTCGAGGAGACGTTGAAAGTCGCGCCCGCCCTCAGCCTGCCCTTCGATCCGCTGTTCGGCGAGGCCTCGAATAATGGGCAGATGTTGGGCGAGGTGGCCAAGACCAGCAAGATCGCCGAGTCCATCGCCCAGTTCGCCCTGTCGCTCAGCGGGCGTCAGGCCGCGCCAAGCCGCAATCCGTCGCCGACCGATGCGCTGACAGCGTGGCTTAAAAAAGCCAAGTTGGTAAAGTGAGCGGTTGAGCCATGTTCGGCAAGCGCACCGTCCCCCCCGACCTGATTGCATCGTCTCCGGCGCGCGCCGCCGGCACCGCCGATCCGGTGATGCCGTTGGCGGAAGAGCGTCCCGCCGCGCCGCCGCCGACACCTGCGGCACCGCCTCCGGCCAAGTCCGCCGAGATGGATCAGCGCTTGCAGGACGTCAAGGTCGCGGTGTTCAACGATTTGATCGATTCGGTCGATCTGACCGAACTGGGCAAGCTTGACGCGACAGCGGTGCGGGAAGAGATTTCGGACATCGTTTCCGAAATCATCAGCATGCGCAACATGGTGCTGTCGGCCTCGGAACAGCAACTGGTCATCACCGACATCTGCAATGACGTGTTGGGGCTGGGGCCGCTGGAGCCGCTGCTGGCGCGCGACGACATCGCCGATATCATGGTCAACGGCGCCGACAAAGTTTACATCGAATGCGGCGGCCGCATCGAACTGACCGACATCAAATTCCGCGACAATGCGCAGTTGATGAACATTTGCCAGCGCATCGTTTCGGCGGTCGGGCGTCGCGTCGATGAAGCCAGCCCGATTTGCGACGCCCGCTTGCTGGACGGTTCGCGCGTTAACGTCATCGCCCCGCCGCTGTCGATCGACGGCCCGGCGCTGACCATCCGCAAATTCAAAAAGGACAAGCTGACCCTCGACAAGCTGGTCAGCTTCAAATCGATCCCGCCGCAGGGCGCCAAGCTGCTGCAAATCATCGGCGCCTGCCGCATCAACGTCATCGTGTCGGGCGGCACCGGGTCGGGCAAGACGACGCTGCTCAACGCCCTGACCAACTACATCGAAAAGAGCGAACGCGTCATCACCTGCGAGGATGCCGCCGAACTGCAATTGCAGCAGCCGCATGTGGTGCGCCTGGAAACCCGCCCGCCCAATCTGGAAGGCGTCGGCGCGGTGACCATGCGCGATCTGGTCAAGAACTGCCTGCGCATGCGGCCCGAGCGGATCATCGTCGGCGAGGTGCGCGGCCCCGAGGCGTTCGATCTGTTGCAGGCGATGAACACCGGCCACGACGGCAGCATGGGCACCATCCATGCCAACAACCCGCGCGAGGCGATCAGCCGTATCGAGAACATGATTGCCATGGGCGGCTATAGTCTGCCCAGCAAGACGGTGCGCGAACAGATCGCCGGCGCGGTGCAGGTCATCGTCCAGGCGGCGCGCCTGCGCGACGGCTCACGCAAGATCACCCACATTACCGAGGTGATCGGCATGGAGGGCGAGGTGGTGACCTTGCAGGATCTCTATGTCTACGAGATCACCGGCGAGGACAGCCAGGGCCGCATCGTCGGTGTACACAAGGCCACCGGGCTGCGCCCCAAATTCTGGGACCGCGCCAAATATTTCGGCCTGGAGCGCGAACTGGCGATGGCGCTTGAGGAGCCGGCATAATGGCGGTCCCGCTTGGCGTGCTGCTGGCCGTTATCGTCATGCTGGTGGTGCTCGGCGTGGTCGGGGTGGCGATCTATTCGCTGGTCTATGGCGCGCGCGCCAAGCTGCGCCGCCGTATCGTCCAGGTGGTCGGCAGTCCCTCTGGCCGCAAGGGCGTCAAGGGCGGCGGCGGTCCGACCAGCCTGCAACGCCGCCGCAACATCCAGGGCAAGCTGAAGGACATGGAAGGCACCCGCCAGAAGAAGCGCGGGTGGAAGCTGCGTGAGGAATTCCAGCAGGCCGGGCTGTCGATCACCATTCAGCAATTCGCCCTGTTCAGCGTCGGCTCGGCGGTGGTCTGCGGGGTGCTGGGGATCTTGTTCGACATGATGCCGCTGGTCAAAGTCTTGCTGCCGGTCATCGGCGGGCTGGGCCTGCCGCGTTTCGTGCTGCGCTTCATGATCAAGCGGCGGGTGAAGAAATTCACCTCGCTATTCGCCGAATCCATCGACGTCATCGTGCGCGGCATCCGTTCCGGCTTGCCGGTGGGCGAATGCTTCAACATGGTCGCGCGCGAGGCTCCCGACCCGGTGGGGGCCGAATTCCGCGTGATCGTCGAGGGGCAGCGCATGGGTCTGACCACCGAGGAAGCGCTGCAAAAGGCCGTCGAGCGGGTGCCGACCGCCGAGTTACGTTTCTTCGCCATCGTTTTGGCGATTCAGCAGACCACCGGCGGCAATCTGGCCGAGACCCTGGCCAAGCTGTCGGACGTGCTGCGCGGGCGCAAGCGCATGCGCGACAAGATCAAGGCGATGTCGAGCGAGGCCACGTCGTCCGCCGGCATCATCGGCTCGCTGCCGGTCATCGTCTCGGGATTGCTGGCGGTGATCGCGCCGAACTATATCGGCGTGTTGTTCACCTCGCATGGCGGGCATATCATTTTGGGGATCGGCCTCTGTGTCATGGGCGTCGGAGGGTTCGTCATGAGCCAAATGATCAATTTCGATATCTGAATCGCCATGAATTTCGATCTCGGCACCCTCATCGTCATCCTCGCCGCCCTGGCCGCCTTCGTGTCCGTGATGGCGGCGGCGATGCCGTTCATCCAACGCGGCGACAACCTGGCCTCGCGCCTGAAGGCGGTGGCCGACCGCCGCAAGCAGTTGTCGGACAAGCAGCGCCAAGCCTTGCAGGCTAAAAGCGCCCGTTTCCAGCCCAAGCGCCATGTCGGGTTGATGCGCATGGTGCTGGGGCGGCTGAAGCTGCAAAACATGCTGGAGGACCGCGATCTGAAGGCCAAGCTGGCTCAGGCCGGCTGGCGGCGTCAATCGGCGGCGGTGGTGTTCGTGTTCGGCCGCATCGCCTTGCCCATCGTCATGCTGGTGCTGACGCTGCTGTATCTGTCGTCGCCCGGCTTTGCCACCTGGCAAACCTCGTCCAAGATGCTGGCCTGCCTGGGGGCGGCGGTGTTCGGCGCGTATCTGCCGGCGTTGATGCTCAGCAACACCATCACCAAGCGGCAGAAGGCGCTGGAGCGCAGTTTCCCCGATGCGCTCGACCTGATGGTGATCTGCGTCGAGGCGGGCGTGTCGATCGAGGCGGCGTTTCAGCGGGTGACCGAGGAAATGGCCGACAGCGCCCCGATCATTGCCGAGGAAATCGCCCTGACCTCGGCCGAATTGGCCTTCCTTGGCGATCGCCGGCAGGCTTACGAGAATCTGGCTGAACGCACCGGTCTGGCGGCGATCAAATCGCTGGCGACGTCGCTGATGCAGTCCGAGCGTTACGGCACGCCGGTATCGGTGGCGTTGCGCGTGCTGTCCCAGGAAAACCGTGAGGCGCG
Source organism: Patescibacteria group bacterium (assembly GCA_035297005.1). Classification (GTDB taxonomy): domain Bacteria; phylum Pseudomonadota; class Alphaproteobacteria; order Rhodospirillales; family Magnetospirillaceae; genus DATGZW01. The sequence goes on along the minus strand of DATGZW010000621.1, from coordinate 847 downwards.
CATGTCGGCGGCGGAGAAGAAGGCGGCCTCGCTGCCGGCCAAGCTGACCGTGCCGATGATCGTGTTCTTCCTGCCGGTGCTGTTCATGGTCATCATCGGCCCCGCCGCCATCCAGGTCAGCCGAGTGATGCGCGGCCACTGAGGCGGCAAGGCCTTAGTTGATCCGCGCGCCAGCCAGCAGGCGATAATAGGCGGCGTTGTTGCGCACCTCGTCGGCGGGCAGATCCTGGCGGTTCAGCCGCTCGGCCCCGCCAAGGTCGCCCGACAGCGCGCGGATCAAGGCCAGGTTTTGCCGCACCTGAGCGGTCGCCTTGGGTTGATCGACGGCCTTTTCCAGGCTGGCCCGCGCTTCGACCAACTGTCCGGCCTGGGCTTGCGACAGGCCAAGATTGTTCAGCACCACCGGGTTGTCGGCCGACTGCGCCAAGGCGCGGGCATAGGCGGTTTGGGCCTCGGTGTAGTTGCCTTGATAATCCAAGGCCACGCCCAGCGCCGACCACACTTCCCAATCGGTGGGGGCCAGTTCGCTGGCGTCGCGCAGGGTGCGCACCGCCAACCCCAAGCGGTCGCCGGCCAGATAGTCCTTACCCAGCTCGACCAGCAGCGGGGCCGAGCGGCCATTGGCCTCGATGAAGCCCGAGGTCACGTCGATGGCCGGTTGCACCTGCCCGCTGTAGCGCAGGTTGCGGGCCAGCCGCAACGCCATGTTGGGGTCTTTCAGGTGAGTCTGGCGCAAATGGTTCCAACTGACCGCCGCCGATTGATAGTCGAAACTGGCTTCGGCGGATAAGGCGGCGGCGCGGGTCGAGGCTTCGATCACATCCTCTGGCCCGTCGGCGGCGGTCTG
>DATGZW010000620.1:0-2414 GCA_035297005.1 Patescibacteria group bacterium | reverse complement strand
TGCCCAGGTTCTCGACCAGATCGGCACGGTTCATGCCGATGCCGTTATCGGTGATGGTCAAAGTCCGGGAGGCTTTGTCGGGGGTCAGGACGATGCGGAAATCAGCACCGCCTTCCAGCAATTCCGACTGGGTCAGCGCGGCATAACGCAGCTTGTCGCACGCGTCCGAGGCATTGGAAATCAGCTCGCGGAGGAAGATTTCCTTATTGCTGTAGAGCGAGTGGACGACGATCTCCAGCAGTTTGCTGACTTCGGCTTGAAAACTGAGCTTTTCTTCGGCCATGAGAGGAGTAACCTTGATCGTGGATCCTGTGGGAATGTCATTCGCCCGCAGGATATGAGGGAAAGCAAAGGCGAGCGCAAGTCCCTGTCCTGCCTTGGGTTTCTCAAGGCCTCACGGCGCCGTTGCTCTTCCCCCGTCGAATGAGTATGTATGTGGCCCCCAAAGCGCGGCAGGGGGCGGTCCCAGACCACCGGGAAGCCATCTGCGGTTAGCGCGCAGTGAAGAGTTGCCCGTAATGGGGGCGACGGTATTTGACGGAGAGGTTCATGCAGATTCCCTTGCAGATCACGTTTCATGGCATCGACCATTCCGACGCCGTCGAAGAGCGCATCCGCGCCAAAGCGGCCAAGCTCGAGCAGTTGTGTGACCGGATCACCAGCTGCCGCGTCGTCGTCGAACATCATCATAAGAATCCCAGTGCGCAGCATGTGAAGGGGGAGCCCTTCCACATCCGCATCGATCTCACGGTGCCCGGCGCCGAGTTGATCGTGAAGCGCGATCCCAAAGATTCCCATGTCAACGAAGACATCTTCATCGCCCTGCGCGAAGCCTTCGATAACATGGAGCGCCAGCTCAAGGACTACATCGCTCGCCAGCGTGGCGACGTGAAAGCCCGCGCCGCGCAATAAGACCCGAAAAGGGCGGCAGGGCTGCACAAAGCCCTCGCCGCCCTTTTTGTCTTTCCCGCGCTTGCAATCCCGCCTTGTCCGCCCGATCCTCTAGGCCATGATGTCGCAGTCCGCGGCTGGCCGCGTTATCGCGGTGCTTGGCCCAACCAACACCGGCAAGACCCATCTGGCCATCGAGCGCATGCTTGGCCATCGCACCGGCATGATCGGCTTCCCGCTACGCCTGCTGGCGCGCGAGAATTATGAACGCATTCTCCGGCTCAAGGGAGCCAACGCCGTCGCCCTGCTGACCGGCGAAGAGAAGATCATCCCCAAACATCCCAGCTATTTCGTCTGCACGGTCGAAAGCATGCCGCTGGACCGCCGCGTCGAGTTCCTGGCCATCGACGAGATCCAGCTGTGCGCCGATCCCGACCGTGGGCATGTGTTCACCGATCGCCTGCTGCATGCGCGCGGCGCCAGCGAGACCATGTTTCTGGGGGCGGAGACCATCAAGCCGCTGCTGCGCCGCTTGGTGCCCGAGGTCGAGTTCATCTCGCGCCCGCGCTTTTCCGAACTGACCTATACCGGCCCGCGCAAGCTGACCCGCCTGTCGCCGCGTTCGGCCATCGTCGCGTTCTCCGCCGCCGACGTCTATTCCATCGCCGAGATGGTGCGCCGTCAACGCGGCGGGGCGGCGGTGGTGCTGGGGGCGCTCAGCCCACGCACCCGCAATGCCCAGGTGGGGCTGTATCAGGCGGGAGAGGTCGATTATCTGGTCGCCACCGACGCCATCGGCATGGGGCTGAACATGGACGTCGACCATGTCGCCTTCGCCGCCTTGCGCAAATTCGACGGACGCGCCCCACGCGGGCTGGAGGCGTCGGAGGTGGCGCAGATCGCCGGACGCGCCGGACGCCACATGAACGACGGCACCTTCGGCACCACCGGCGACATCGGCGGCTTGGAGCCCGACATCGTCGAAGCCGTCGAAAGCCACGCCTTCCAACCGCTGAAGACCCTGCAATGGCGCAATGCCGAACTGCGCTTTACCTCGGTCGAAGCCTTGCAGGGATCGCTCAACCGTCATCCCGACCGCCCCGGCCTGATCCGCTCGCGCGATGCCGACGACCAATTGGCGCTGCAAGCCCTGGCCCGCGACGAGGAGGTGCTCAAGCGCGCCGGGTCTCCCGACCATGTGCGGCTGTTGTGGGATGTCTGCCAGATTCCCGACTTCCGCAAGAGTTTGGCCGAGCAGCACACCCGCCTGCTGGGGGCCATCTTCCGCCACCTGACCAGTCCAGGCCGCCGCCTGCCCGCCGATTGGCTGGATGCCCAGGTCAAGCGCATCGACCGCACCGACGGCGAGATGGACACCCTGATCACCCGCATCGCCAATGTCCGCACCTGGACCTATGTCAGCCACCGCGCCGACTGGGTCGCCGATCCGCTGGCCTGGCAGGAACGCACGCGAGCCATCGAGGACCGACTCTCCGACGCCCTGCATGAACGCCTGACCCAAC
>DATGZW010000619.1:0-6830 GCA_035297005.1 Patescibacteria group bacterium | reverse complement strand
TTTCCTCGACGCCGCCGACCACCTCGGGGCGGTGGTGGCAGGTGGTCTGCTCATAAATGCGCGGCCCGTGATCGACGCCGCCGCCCTTGGGGTCATAAGCGCCGAACACCAGCCGGCGGATGCGGGCGAAGGCAATCGCCGTGGCGCACATCGGGCAGGGTTCCAGCGTGACGTAAAGGTCGCAGCCGTCCAGGCGGGGTGAGCCCAGCCATGCCCCGGCGGCGCGCAAAGCCAGGATTTCGGCATGCGCGCTGGGGTCGGACAGCTCCTCGACACGGTTGCCAGCGCGGGCCAGGACGACGCCGTCCTTGACCACCACGGCGCCGACCGGCACTTCGCCGCGCCGCGCCGCCGCGTCGGCCTCATCGAAGGCGATGGCGAGAAAGGGGTTCATCCCCCCGCTTTACCCGCCCCAGGCGATGCGGTCAACGGCCCTGGATGACCTGAACCAGCCGCAGAGCGTCCTTATCCTGGTCGGGACTGCCGGGCCGGAACTCGACGGCGATGGAGCCGAGCGGAACGCCGCTCTTGACCAGATTGTCGCGCACCCACAACACCCGGCGCACCGCCAGCTTGCGCGAATAGCCCGCCGTATCGCTCGGGTCGGTGAAGGCCAGGATGCACAGCGGCTGCTGGTCCTTGATCGCCGCCCCCAAGGCGGCGATACGGTCCTTGTCTTCGTCGGCCTTGCCCTTTTCGAAAAAGGTCGCGGTGCCTTTGGGATTGTTGGGACAGTGTTGACCCTGCTGCGCATGGGCGGCGCCGGCATGCAGCAGCCCGATCACCGCCACCACGGTCCAGAAAACGGTACGAACGGAGAAGTCTGCCATTTTACGATCCCCCACAGGATGCTATCCCTAAGGTAGCTTAACCAAGCTTACTGAAATGTGAGCGCCATCACTGGCATGCAAATTATTTCCGTCATAATTTTCCGCCCCGGTGTTGCGGGGTTGCTCCGCGCCCCGCACCCAGCCTAGAGTGCGCCGCATGACTCTTCCCATGATCGGCATCACCCTCGACAGCGAGGATCCCGGCGGCTACTCCAAGCTTCCGTGGTACGCCCTGCGCCAAAACTACTGCGACGCCGTCGCCGACGCTGGCGGTTTGCCGCTACCTTTGCCCCATAATCCCGAACTGGCGGCGGCCTATCTGGACCGCATCGACGGCTTGGTCATCACGGGCGGCGCTTTCGACGTCGATCCCGCCCTGTTCGGCGCGGCCACCCGGCACGACACGGTCAAGCTGAAAGGCCGCCGCACCGCCTTCGAGCTGGCCATCGTCCAAGGGGCGCTGGATCGCAACCTGCCGATCCTGGGCATCTGCGGCGGCGAACAATTGCTGGCGGTCGCCCTGGGCGGCAGCTTGATCCAGCACATCCCCGACGAGATCGACGCGCCCCTGGCGCATGAACAGCCCAACCCGCGCACCGAACCCGGTCACGACGTGACGGTGGTGGCGGGCACCCTGCTCGCCCGCATCGCCGGGTGCGACGCCATCCCGGTCAACAGCGCCCATCACCAAGCGGTCAAAGCGGTGCCTGCCCATATCCTCGTCAACGCCACCACCTCGGACGGCGTCATCGAAGGCATCGAAGACCCCGCCCGCCGCTTTTGCCTGGGCGTCCAGTGGCACCCCGAATACGCTATCAGCCCTGCGGATACCGCCATCTTCCGCGCCTTCATCGAGGCCAGCCGCACATGACCGATACTCCCGTTCCGACCAAAGACAAAGACGCCGACGACGACAGCAAGGGCGAGCGCATCGCCAAGCGGCTGGCTCGCGCCGGGCTGTGCTCGCGCCGCGAGGCCGAGCGTTGGATCACCGATGGCCGCGTGTCGGTGGATGGGGTCAAGCTGACCTCTGCCGCCTGCGTCGTCACCGAAGACAGCCGCATCGTCGTCGATGGCAAGCCCCTGCCCGAGCCCGAGCGCACCCGCTTGTGGCGCTATCACAAAGCCGCCGGTCTGGTTACCAGCCACAAGGATCCGCAAGGCCGCCCCACCGTCTTCGAGAAAATGCCTGTCGGCATGCCCCGCGTCATTTCGGTGGGCCGCCTGGATTTGAACTCCGAAGGCCTGCTGCTGCTGACCAATGACGGCGAGCTGGCCCGCCGGCTGGAACTGCCCTCGACCGGCTGGGTGCGCCGCTACCGCGTGCGCGTCCATGGCGAGCCTGACCTTCAGCAGCTGGTGGCGCTGGAACGCGGCATCACCATCGATGACGTCGCCTATGGCCCGATCAAGGCCACGCTGGATCGCCAGCAGGGCGCCAATGCCTGGCTGACGGTCAGCCTCAAGGAAGGCAAGAACCGCGAAATCCGCCGCGTCATGGACCATCTGGGCTGGACGGTGAACCGCCTGATCCGCATCGCCTATGGCCCGTTCCAATTGGGTCTGCTGGAGCCGGGCGAGGCCGACGAAGTGCCGGCGCGCGTGCTTAAGGAGCAATTGGGCGGACGCGGCATGGAGGCCAAGGAAGGCCCGGAAACCTCGGTGTTCCTGACCCCGCACCAGGAAAAGGTCCAGGCCCGCGAGCGTCCGCGCAAGGCGTCCGAACCCGCCCCCACGCCCACCACTCCCGTTCGGAAGAGCAAGCCCCATGCGGATCGTCGCCGGCCGTCATAGGGGGCGCGTGCTGCTGGCCCCTGCCGGTCAGTCCACCCGCCCCACCGCCGACCGCGTGCGCGAGGCGTTGTTCAACATCCTGATGCATGGCGACCCGCCGCTGGCCGAAGCTATGGTGCTCGACGCCTTCGCCGGGTCGGGGGCACTGGGGCTGGAGGCGCTGTCGCGCGGGGCCGGACACGTCACCTTCATGGAGACCGACGGCACCGCCATGGCCACCATCTATGGCAACGCCAAGAAGCTGGACGAGGTCGACCAGACCACCGTTCTGCGCGTCGATGCCACCGCTCCGCCCAAGGCCAAGCAGGCCTGCCGCATCATCCTGATGGACCCGCCCTATAAGAGCGGTCTGGGCAAGCCCGCGCTGATCGCCCTGCACGCCCAAGGCTGGATCGCCCCGCATGCGCTGGCGGTGATCGAAGTGGCGGCGGGCGAGGCGTTCGCGTCACCGATCAAGGGTGTGCCGATCGTCGATGAGCGCAGTTACGGCGCGGCGCGGCTGGTGTTCCTGCGCTTCGGCGAGGCCTAACCGGCGAAACGGTCGCGGTAGTCCTGCGGCGTGATTCCCAGCGCCCGCAGAAAGGTCCGCCGCATGGTGTCGGCCGAGGGAAAGCCGACCCGTTCGGCGATGACCGCCATCGGCTCCATCCCATCCAAGGCTTGGCGCACCGCATCGACCCGCGCCCGCTCGACGAAGCGGGCGGGCGTCATACCAATTTCGGCGGCGAAAACGCGGGCGAAGTTGCGCGGGCTCATGGCGGCACGGGCGGCCAAGTCGGGCACGCCCAGCGGCTGATCGAGATTGGCCAGGATCCAATCGCGCAAAGCCTGGATCGGCGGGGTGCGCGCCGCCTGCCCCAGCAGATGCGCCGAGAACTGGCTTTGCCCGCCGCTACGGCGCAGATAGAGCACCAGATTGCGGGCAATTTCCAAGGCGATTGGCCCGCCGCAATCCTCTTCAACCAGCGCCAGCGCCAAATCCATTCCCGCCGTCACTCCCGCCGAGCTATAGACCGCGCCGTCCTGGACCCAGATGGCATCGGGTTCGACGCGGACGGTCGGATAGCGCTCGGCCAACAGAGCGCAGCTGCGCCAATGGGTGGTCGCCCGCCGCCCATCGAGCAATCCCGCCGCCGCCAGCAAAAAGGCTCCGGTACAGATGGAGCCAAGCCGGCGCACCTCGTCCGCCTGCTCGGCCACCCATGCCAGCAGCGCCCCATCCTGCGCCGCCGCATGCACCCCCGCCCCGCCGGCCAGCAGCAAGGTGTCGATGTCGCCCCGCGCTTCGCCGATACGACCATCGGCAACCAGCGACAGCCCGCCGGAACAGCGGATCGTCTCGCCCTGCGCTATCAGCAGTTCGGGCCGGTAGCGCGGCGTGGCTGTGTCACCGGCGGCGTCAAGGAAGCGGTTGGCCTGGGCGAACACCTCCAGCGGGCCGGTGATGTCGAGAACCTCGGCGTCGGGAAAAGCAAACAATGAGACATTTCGTGATGTGGTCATGGCAACCTCCAGACCCGCATCACAGCGGCAAAACCGCTTTGGCACAATGACAACGAACCGGCGAATCCTGCCAAACCGTTATTCCGGCGGCACCAAGCTGCGCATATAGGCGATGACGTCGCTGATTTGCTCGTTGGAAAGGTCGATTTCCGGCATGCCGCCATGCGGCTTAGCAAGGAAAGCGCGGACCTCGTCGGGCGTGCGCTTGGCCCCGATCACCGCGAACGGCGGCGCCACGTCGGACCCGGTGCCGCGCACCATATGGCAGCTGTCGCACCACTGCGCCGACAACTTGGCCCCATCGACCGCCCGCGCCGCGTACGAGCCGGTTGCCAACTGCTCCATCGGCAACCGCTGCTCGACCGGCCGGGCCGGAGCCTGTGCCAAGGCCGGAGACGCCATCACCGTCAATGCCGCCAAAATCGCCAGGGCCCGCATCGCCGCCTCCTGGGACAGAGCTGGGTTGAGCGTGGAAGTGTCTCAACCCCTTGTAGTATACGCCCCGGGAAAAGGTCGGGCAATTGGCGGAGATGGGGGAGGGGAACTTCGCCGCAGCTCTCTATATTATGACGACACGCCCTAAGCCGAGCGCACACCGGCCAGGAAGCGCGTCACTTCCACCCGCAGGGTTTCCGAATCGCTGGCCAAGCTACGGGCCACCGTCAGCACCTCGCCGCAGCCGCCGACGGCGGCGGTGGCGTTGCGGGTGATGCCGCCGATCTTGTGCGAGACTTCGCGGGTGCCTTGCGCCGCCTGCTGGACATTGCGGGCAATTTCTTGAGTGGCCGCGCCCTGTTGCTCGACCGCCGTGGCGATACCGCCAGCAATCCGGCGAACTTGGTCGATGACCGTGGCGATGCCCTTGATGGCCTCAACAGTACGGCGGGTTTCCTCTTGGACCGAGGCGATTTGGCCGCCGATTTCCTCCGTGGCCTTGGCGGTTTGGCTGGCCAAATGCTTGACCTCGTTCGCAACCACGGCGAAGCCCTTACCGGCCTCGCCGGCGCGTGCCGCTTCGATGGTGGCGTTCAGCGCCAACAGATTGGTCTGCGCGGCGATGTCGTTGATCAGCTTGACCACCTCGCCAATGCGATCAGCAGCCGAGGCCAACCCCTGAACCATGGCGTTGGTACGCACCGTTTCCTCCGAGGCCGCCGTCGAAATGTCTGCCGACTCCTCCACCTGACGGGCGATTTCATTGATCGAGGACGACAGTTGCTCGGCCGCCGCGGCCACCGTTTGCACGTTGCCGGTCGCCTGTTCGGCAGCCGCCGCCACGGTCGTCGCCTGAACCGAGGACTCCGACGCTCCCTGAGACACCGACTGCGCCGTGTCCTGCATCTTGACCGCCGCCCCAGCCAGGGACTGCACCAGCTGCGCCACCTTCTCCTCGAAATTATGCACCAGCGCTTCCAGCGCCTTGGCGCGCCGGTCCTTGGCCTGTTGTTCCTGGTCCTGAACGGCAGCCAGACGGCGCGCTTCCTCGCCGTTGGTCTTGAACACCTGGACCGCCCTGGCCATGGCCCCCACTTCGTCCTTGCGGGTGGTGTCGGGCACCTGCGTGGTGAAATCGCCGCCGGCCAAGGCCCGCATCATAGCGGTCAGGGCGATGATCGGCGAACCGATGTTGCGGTTGAACAGATGGCCCAGCGCCAGCAATGCCAGGATCACCGCGCCGACGATGAATCCTTGGAAAATGGCGACGCCCCGGAAGGTATCATCGATGTCATCGACATAGACCCCGGACGAGACCACCCAGCCCCAGGGCTGGAACAGCGCATTATAGGAAATCTTGGGATAGACGGTGTCGCCGCTGCCGGCCCTTTTGAACCGATAATCGACGAAGCCGCCGCCCTTTTGGGCGACGTCGATCAGGCTGCGGATGAAGGGAACCCCATCGACGTCTTTCTCGTCGATCCGCTGCTTGCCTTCACTGTCCTTGCGGACGTCGAGAAGCTCGCAGATACCGCTGACATTGGTGATAAAAATGTAATCGCCATGCCCGTAATGGATGGCGCGAAGGGCGGCTCTGGCCTGCTCCTTGGCGGCGTCCTGGGTCATCGTTCCGGCATTGGCCTGCTTGTAATAGCTTTCGACGATGGAAGTGGCTGTCTCGACGACCTGACGCACTGCGCCCTTGCGGTCCTCCTCCATAGCTTGACGGAGGTTGAAGAGATTGACGCCGACCAACACTAAAATGATCAAAACATAGAAGCCCGTCTGCAGCGCGAGCTTACGCGATACACTTATATCTTTGAGCATTATTAGCGCCTTATGAGATGATCCCCAGCACCGCCAAGCTGGCGGATACACGATCCGTGAGGGGGGCCAGAGAAGCGGGTATGGAGTCCCTGCCGACATCGTCAGCCGAAGTGCTTAAGCGGGCGACCCGCCTGGGGGTAGAATAGCCCAATATGCGGGCTGCGGGTAATACTTTCAGATGTAAACGCGGGACAGGAAGATCTACCGCCTCCCGAACAGCTTCTCGATATCCGCCAACTTCAGTTCCACATAAGTCGGCCGCCCGTGGTTGCATTGCCCCGAATGCGGGGTCGCTTCCATCTGGCGCAGCAGGGCGTTCATTTCGGCGGCGTTGAGGGAACGTCCGGCGCGGACGCTGCCATGGCAAGCCATGGTGCCGCAGACATGGGCCAAGCGGTCTTGCAAAGCCAGCATGCCGCCCCATTCGGCGATCTCGTCGGC
>DATGZW010000618.1:0-3004 GCA_035297005.1 Patescibacteria group bacterium | reverse complement strand
GACGCCGACGATAAAGGTGGTGGCGGCGACGGGGTGGGCCAGGGCAAGGATGGCGGAACAAATGGCCAGGGCAATCGGCTTGGCAAAGCGCGGCACGCGCGGCCTCCATCGGCGATTAATGATCGCCAGCATACTATACGGTGCAGTTGACGGAATGAAGCCCTGATAGCCAGAAAGGCGTTATCGCCTTACGCCGAAGTGGCGGTGCCGGCCTTGCCGATCGGGATGCCGCCGACCGGCAGATCGCTGGGCGGTGGCAGAGCCGGCGGGGCGACGGGGGACGTCGCCGCATAGGGATCGGCTTTCGGCGGCGGTGCCGATGCGGGGGCGGCGGCATCGCCTTCGCTGGCGGGCTCACCCGGCTTGGCCGTCTGGTCACGGCGCAACGACCGCATGCGCTGGTCCAAGGTCATCACGTCGCGGCGTAGGCCTTCGATCAATTTGACGATTTCGGCGCGGTCGTGGCGGCCGATTTCCTCGGCCTCGGCGACGCGTTTGGCCAGGGTATCGGCCAGTTCTGCGAATTTCCGCTGGTTTTCGAGGGTGACATTGCCTTTGATTTTCTCGATTTCCTCGACAAGATCGCGCTTGATCCAGCGGCTTTTCTTGTCGGTGTCCTCTTCGATTTTGCGCAGACCCTCGTCCATGTCGGACTTGATTTCGATCTTGAGCTGATATGCGGATTTAACCAGCGAACCCATGTAAACCACGAGCGCGCCGCCAATGACCAGAACCAGCCCGGCCACCAGACTGATAAGGGTGATCATCCACAAATCCATAATGATCTACTTTGTCGTCTGGCGTAGTCTTTGCCAGTATTCCCTCGGGTTCGGCTTTTGCCAATTATCCAGTAATGTCGTCGAATCGCCCCCCCCATGCAAATGATTTCACGTGGCGATGGACGGCGGCGGCTGCGCCAAATCGTCACCAACGGCGCGCGTGCAGCAACTTCGTGGCAACTCTGGATTGACGGTTGACAGGGGGCGGGGGCGTCCGGAATATCGGTGTCTCCGCGAGCGTCGTTGGGGCAGGGCGGCGCAATTTCCAATTACCCACACGGGGGGTCTCATGCGCGCATCGTTCACTTGGATGTTGGTTGCCGCCTCGGCGGTGATGGTCCTGTCGTCGCCGGCCATGGCCGAGGATGGAAACGTCCTCAACGTCTATAACTGGTCGGACTACATCGCTCCCGATACGCTGGAAAAATTCACCGCCGAGACCGGAATTAAGGTCAATTACGACGTCTATGATGGCAACGAGACGCTGGCCGCCAAGTTGCAGGCCGGCAAGTCCGGTTATGACGTGGTGTTCCCCTCGGCCTCGCCGTTCCTGGCTCAGCAAATCAAGGCCGGCATCTATCAGAAGCTGGACCGCAGCAAGCTGAAGAACTATGCCAACGTCGATCCGGCCACCCTGAAGACGCTCGCCGCCGTCGCCGATCCGGGCAATCTGTACAGCGTGCCCTATATGATCGCCGCCACCGGGATCGGCTACAACGTCGATATGGTCAAGAAGGCGGCGCCCGGCATCGCGCTCGATAGCTGGTCGTTGCTGTTCGATCCGACTGCTGTGGCCAAGCTCAAGGGCTGTGGCGTGACCTTCCTCAATACCCCCACCGAGGTCTTTCCGGCTGCTCTGACCTATCTGGGCAAGAGCGGCGCCAGCCAGTCGCCCGACGACCTGAAGTTGGCCGCCGATACGGTGTCAAAGGTCCGCCCCTACATAAAATATTTCCATTCGTCGAAATATATCAATGACTTGGCCAATGGCGACATCTGCGTCGCCCATGGTTATGTCGGCGATCTGGTGCAGGCCCGCACGCGCGGCGCCGAGGCGGCCAAGCCGCAGAACATCGCCATCGTCATCCCCAAGGAAGGCGCTATCGTCAATATCGACGTGATGGCAGTGCCGGTTGACGCCCCGCATCCCGACAACGCGCTGAAGTTCATCGACTTCATGATGCGCCCCGACATCATCGGCGCCATCACCAACACCACCGGTTATGCCAACGCTATTCCGGCATCGAAAAGCACGGTGAAGAAGGAGCTTCTGGACGATCCGGCGATTTATCCGCCGGCCAGCGTCCTGGCCAAGGAGTTCCAGGTTCCGCCCGCCGCCCAGGATTATGAGCGTCTGCGCACCCGGACCTGGACCAAGGTGACGACCGGCAAGTAAGGCTCAGCCTGCCGCTATCCGCCCCGATCCTCGCCATAAGGATCGGGGCGCCGTTTTTCAGGGAAACCGCCTTGATGGTCCAGACTGCCGCCAAGCAACAGGCCTTCGCTCCGTGGAACGATCCGGCGGCGGTGCCGTTGATCCGCATCGAGGGGGTATCGAAAAGCTTCGGCGACTTTGCCGCCGTCAACAAAGTCGATCTCAACATCTATCCGGGCGAGTTCTTCTCGCTGCTGGGAGCGTCGGGCTGCGGCAAGACCACGCTGTTGCGCATGCTGGCCGGCTTCGAGACGCCGACGGGCGGTAAAATTTTCATCGACGGCGTCGATATGGCGGGGATCCCGCCCTATGAGCGGCCGGTGAACATGATGTTCCAGTCCTATGCGCTGTTTCCGCATATGACGGTCGAGCAGAACATCGCCTTTGGCCTGAAGCAGGACGGACTGCCCAAGGCGGTGATCAAGGACAAGGTGCATGGCGTGCTCGATCTGGTGCAGATGAGGCCGTTCGCCCATCGCAAGCCGCACCAGTTGTCGGGCGGCCAACGCCAGCGCGTCGCCCTGGCCCGTTGTCTGGCCAAGGAACCGAAAGTGCTGTTGCTCGACGAGCCTCTGGCGGCGCTCGACAAGAAGTTGCGCGAAAAGACTCAGTTGGAGCTGGTCAACATCCAGGACCGCGTCGGCATCACCTTCGTCATGGTCACTCATGACCAGGAAGAGGCGATGACCATGTCGGCCCGCATCGGCGTGATGAACAGCGGCACTATCGAACAGGTCGGCACCCCGGTCGAGATCTACGAATACCCCGCCACCTGCTTCGTCGCCGATTT
>DATGZW010000617.1:0-5903 GCA_035297005.1 Patescibacteria group bacterium | reverse complement strand
TGCACCGGCTCCGGCGGTTTGGGCGGCGCGGGCGGCGGCGGCGGCACGTCCTGCTTTTCCGGCTCGGCCGGCTTTTCCTCGGGCTTGGGCGCGGCCACGCGGGCCGGAGCGTTGGTCTTCTCGCTCAGATCGGCGACCATGTCGACCGGCACCGCCTCGGTGATTTCCGGCGGCGGTTCCATCAGTTGCGGCAGGCCAAAAATCGCGATCAACGCCACAATGATATGCAGCGCCGCCGCGCAAATCATGCCCAAGCGGAATTCAGCCTCGTCCCCGACAGTCTGACGGCGATACCTCGGCATGACGGCTCAGTGCGCTCCCTTATGGGGCGCGCCATCGGGAGCGGGCTGGGTCAGCAACGAGATCTTGGGGAAACCCGAATTTGACACCATCGACAGCACTTCGGCGATCTTGCCGTAATTGGCCCCGGCATCGCCACGGATGAAGATGGTGGTGTCCGGCTTGGCCGCCGTGACCGCCTTCAGCTTCGCCCCCAGATCCTCGACCTGAATCGCGGTATCCTGCAACCACACCGACCCATCGGCCTTGACCGACACGGTGACCGGCTTGTCGTCGCCCTTGAGCTGCCCAGCCTTGGTCTTGGGCAGGTCGAGGGGCACACCGGAGGTCATCAAGGGCGCGGTGATCATGAAAATGACCAGCAGCACCAGCATGACGTCGACCATCGGGGTGACGTTGATATCCGCCATCGGGCGGAACGACCGGCGATGACCGCCGCGGCGTCCTCCGCCACCTCCCAGAGAGGCTCCCATTGCTTAGGCCTTTTCCTCAAGCTGGCGAGACAGAATGGCGCTGAACTCGACCGAGAAGTTTTCCAGGCGCTTGGCGTAGCGGTCGATGTCGGTGGACAGCTTGTTATAGGCCAGCACGGCGGGAATAGCGGCGACCAGACCCAGCGCGGTGGCGAACAACGCCTCGGCGATGCCGGGGGCGACGACGGCCAGACTGGTGTTCTTGGTGGCGCCGATGTTGTGGAAGCTGTTCATGATGCCCCACACGGTGCCGAACAGGCCGATGAACGGCGAGGTCGAACCGACCGAGGCGAGGAACGACATCCGCGATTCCAACTGCTCCAACTCGCGGCCCATGGTCACGGCCATGACGCGGTCGATGCGCTGCGGCAGGCTGAGCCGCACGGCCTCGCGGTCGGTCATGCCCTTAGCGGCGGAACGCCGCCATTCGCGCATGGCGGCGACGAAGATCGACGACATCGGGTCGGCTGGGCGCGAACCGATGCGGTCGTACAGTTCCTCCAGCGACCCGCCGGACCAGAAGCTTTCCTCGAACTGGTCGGCGCGCTGCACCAGACTGCGCAGGCGGAACCACTTGTCGAAAATGATCGCCCAGCACCAGAACGATGCCGAGACGAGAGCGATCATGACCGCCTTGACGATCAGGTCGGCTTCCATGAACAGGCCCCACACCGACAAATCGGTGGACACCGATCCGGCGAGAGCTGCGGTTTGAACGGGATCCATGGCTTCAGTCCGCCTCTTGAGTAAGAAAGTCCTGCAAATTTTCACGCAAGGACAGCGGTATCCGCGCCGCCTTGCCGTCGAACGTCATACATACCAGCCGCATGACCAGCTGCACCAATTCCTCGTCGCCGCGCCACACCGACTGAGCCAGATGCAAACTTGCACCACCCAGGTGAACAAGTGTTGAACGCAGTTCCAGAAGATCCTCCAGCCGCGCCGGTCGGCGGAAGTCTATCTCGCAACTGCGTACGGCGAAGAGCACATTCTGCTCGGCCTTCAGGCGAAGGTGGTCCAGCCCGAAGCCGCGCATCATCTCGGTGCGGGCGCGCTCGGCGAAATTCAGATAATTGGAGTGATACACGATGCCGCCAGCATCGGTATCCTCATAATAGACGCGGACGGGAAAACGATGGACGCGGCCATCCATCTTGCCGCCGATGCAATGTTCAGTCATCGATCGCCTCGTCATCGTCGGCCAACAGGTCGAATTGTTCGGGCTGGCGCACCAGCGGCGTCAGACCGATATGGCGGAAACCGGCTGCCGCCAGCATGCGGCCGCGCGGCGTGCGTTGGATCAGCCCCTGCTGCAACAGATAGGGCTCGATCACTTCCTCGATGGTGTCGCGCTGTTCGGACAGCGCCGCCGCCAACGTCTCGACGCCGACCGGGCCGCCGCCGTAATTCTGCGCGATACACAGCATGTAGCGGCGATCCATGCCGTCCAGCCCCATTTGATCGACCCCCAGGCGGTTCAGCCCGGCATCGGCGATCTCGGCGGTGACCGGCAGGGTTTGGGCGACGACGGCGAAATCGCGCACCCGGCGCAGCAGGCGTCCGGCCACACGCGGAGTGCCACGCGCGCGCCGCGCGATCTCCAACGCGCCGCTTTTGGTCATGGGAACCCCCAGCACGCGGGCGCCGCGGCTGACGATCAGTTCCAAATCTTCGGGAGAGTAGAAATTCAGACGCAACGGTATGCCGAAGCGCTCGCGCAGCGGCGTCGTCAACAGTCCAGAGCGTGTCGTCGCGCCGACCAAGGTAAAGGGCGACAGATCGATGCGCACCGAGCGCGCCGCCGGCCCCTCCCCGATAATCAGATCGAGTTGGAAGTCCTCCATCGCCGGATAGAGCACTTCCTCTATGGCAGGATTAAGGCGGTGGATTTCATCGATAAACAAAACGTCGCGCGGCTCAAGATTGGTCAACAGCGCCGCCAAGTCTCCCGCCTTGGCGATCACCGGGCCGGAGGTGGCGCGGAAGCCGACGCCCAATTCCCGCGACACAATCTGCGCCAAGGTGGTCTTGCCCAGTCCCGGCGGGCCAAAGAACAGCGTGTGATCCAACGCCTCGCCACGGGCGCGGGCGGCTTGGATGAAGATGCTCAGATTGTCGCAAGCCTCGCGCTGGCCGACGAACTCGGCCAAGGACAGCGGGCGGAAGCTGGATTCGATATCGCCCGGGGTCGATTCGGGAGTGACCATGCGAGGGTCGCTCATCGGGCCATGTCCTTGCCCAACTGCTTGAGCCCGGCCCCGATCAACGCCGTGGCGGTGGCGCCCTCACCCAAGCTTTCGGCGACTTTCAGCACGGCGGCATGTGCTTCGACGCGGCGATAGCCAAGGTTGACCAGCGCCGAGATGGCATCCTCCAGCGGACCCGCTTCCAAGGGTGCGCCGACAGCGGCGGGGGCCGCTCCGGCGACGAAGCTCGTCAGCGCGATGGCCGATGCTTTGTCCTTAAGTTCGGTGACCAGCCGCACAGCCAGCTTGGGGCCGACGCCCTGGGCGCGGCTGAGCATGGCCTTGTCGCCGGCGGCGATGGCGCGCGAGATATCCTCGGGCGACATGATCGACAATATCGCCAGCGCCACCTTGTTGCCGACCCCTTGGACGGTCAGCAGCAGACGGAACCAGTCGCGCTCCGACGTCTCGAAGAAGCCGTAGAGGTGGATGTGGTCTTCGCGCACCTGGGTTTCGATGAGCAGTTGCGTGGCCTCGCCGGATCGCGGCAGACGGCCCAAGGTGCGCCCGGAACAGAACACCAGATAGCCGACCCCGCCGACATCGATGACCGCCCAATCCTCGCCGGTCGCATCGACCAGCCCGCGCAGCTTGGCGATCATCGGGCAGCCTCCAGCGCAGCCTGAAGGCGGTTCGCCGTGCCCCGATGATGGGCATGGCAGATGGCGACGGCCAGAGCGTCGGCGGCGTCGGCGGTCTTGGCCGTGCAGCCGGGCAGCAGAATGCGCACCATCATGCCGATTTGATCTTTGGCGGCACGCCCAGTGCCGACCACCGATTGCTTGACCCGCGCCGGAGAATATTCCGCCACGCGCAGCCCGGCCATGCCGGCGGCAACCAACACAGCCCCCCTCGCCTGCCCCAGCTTGAGCGTCGAGGCGGGGTTCACGTTGACGAAGGTTTCCTCCGCCGCCGCTTCCTCGGGCTGGTACTCGCCGATCACGGCCAGCACCCCCCGATGCAACTGCGTCAGCCGCTCGCCCAACGTCAGGGTCTCATCCGAGCGCACGATCCCATCGGCCACCCAGCGCAGCCGGTTGTCCACCGCATCGATCACGCCCCAGCCGGTGGTGCGCAACCCAGGATCAAGGCCCAGAAGTCTCATGGCGAAGGACTCAGGCGCTGAGCCGCTCCATGACGTCCTGCGGGATGTCGTAATTCGCCTGAACACGCTGGACGTCGTCGTTGTCTTCCAGCACTTCCAGGAACTTCATCAAGGTCAGCACCGTCTGATCGTCGGTCACCGGCACGCTGGTCTGAGCCCGCCAGTCCAGGCGCGCGCTAGCCGGCGCGCCAAAGCGAGCCTCCAAGGCTTCACGCACGCTGTTCAGATCGTCCGGCGCGCAAACGATGTCGTGGCCGTCATCCGACGTTTCCACGTTGTCGGCTCCGGCATCCAGCGCCGCTTCGAACATGGCGTCGGCGGTGGCGACGGCGGCCGGGTAATGGATCGCCCCGATGCGGTCGAACATGAAGCTGACCGAGTTGGACTCGCCCATGTTGCCGCCATGCTTGTTGAAGGCGGTGCGCACTTCCGACGCAGTGCGGTTGCGGTTGTCGGTCAACGCCTCGACGATGACGGCGACCGAGCCGGGGCCGTAGCCCTCGTAGCGCACTTCCTCGAAATTGGTTCCAGCTTCGCCGCCGGCGCCCCGCTTGACGGCGCGTTCGATGGTGTCCTTGGTCATGTTCGCTTCGCGCGCAGCCTGGATGGCGGCGCGCAAACGCGGATTGGCCGCCGGATCGGGCAGGCCCGACTTGGCCGCCACCGTCAATTCGCGGATCAGTTTGGTGAACACCTTGGCGCGCTTTGCGTCCTGCGCGCCTTTGCGGTGCATGATGTTTTTAAATTGTGAATGCCCAGCCATGCTCGCAACAGCCCTATTGTCGAGTTTCCCGCTGCCTATACCATGTCTTGTGGAATGGTCCAGCGCGAAGGCACGGCTTCAGCCATGCCAGCGGCGCAATATGGCAAGAAACGCGCCAGAGGGAAAGCTTTGCCCGCAGCTTTCCCACCATGGACCCTTGGCCAAGACCACACCATACGGATGGATAATATTCGCGCACCGTTAGGTGACATTAATGTAAAAATCATTCTATTTTGCAACGCACAAATGGCGAGAATTCATTCCACTTTCGTTGGAGCACTTGGTGGTATACAATTTTCTGTAAATTATTAACATATGGTTCGGATTCACAACCACCATGCGACTAAGAATTTCAAACAAGCTTCCGATCCTCTTCGTGTCGCTGGCGACAATCACCGGCGTCGTTATCGGGACTCTTGCCTATACCGAGGCATCATCCGATCTGACCGCCGCGACCGAAGGAAAATTGAAAGCCACGGTCGAGGGCCGGAAAGTCGAGCTTGATCGATATTTAGACGGAATTCGCCAGGATGTTCTGATTATCTCCGGCATTAAAACCGTCAGCGACGGCATGACCGAGTTCGACTATGGATTTAAGGCGCTGCCCGACGCCGATACCAAGCTGCGCACACTTTATGCCGATAATCCCGATCCGGCCAAGCGGCGCGCCCTGGACACCGCCAATGACCGCTCTGATTACTCCGACGTGCATGCCCGCTATCACGGCTGGTTCCGCAATCTGCAAGACGCCAAGGGTCTGCCCGACATCTTTCTGATCAACCAGGATGGCAACGTCGTCTATTCGGTCGATAAATCCGCCGAATACGCCACCAACCTGACCGCCGGACGCTGGAAGGACAGCGAGTTGGGCAAAATGTTCGCCCGCATCGTGGCGGCGCCGCAAAAGGGCAATGTGGTATTTTCCGACGTCCACGCCTATGCCCCGGCGGGCGGCACGCCGGCCAGCTTCATCGGCGCTCCGGTCCTGACCGAGGACGGCACCTTCCAAGGCGCGC
>DATGZW010000616.1:0-3360 GCA_035297005.1 Patescibacteria group bacterium | reverse complement strand
CAGCTTGGCGCTCAGTTCGGCCTGCCTCTTGGTCAGCGTCTCGACCTTCTTCTCGGCATCCTGGGCAGCCTTGCGCAGGGGAGCCTGCTTGGCGCGCGCTTCGGCGGCGGCGCGGCGTTCTTCCTTGCGGTTCTTGTTGTTCTCGCGCGGCTCCTTGCCTTCGCGGCGGGCTTCGCGGGCCTTGTCGAGCAATAGCTTGCGATAGGCGTCGAGATCGCCCTCGAACGGATGGACCTCGCCCTTATCGACCAGCCACAAGCGGTCGGCGGCCAGTTCGATCATATGTGGATCGTGGCTGATAAGAATGACCACGCCCTCATAGGAGTTCAACGCGGCGACCAAGGCTTCGCGGGCTTCGATGTCCAAGTGGTTGGTCGGCTCGTCGAGGATCATCAGATGCGGGGCGTCGCGGGACATCAGCGCGAACAGCAGACGCGCCTTCTCGCCGCCCGACAGACTGCCGACCTTGATGTTGGCGCGGTCCTGCTCGAAGCCGAAGCGGCCCAATTGGGCACGCACCTTGGCTTGCGGGGCGCCTTCCATCAGCGTCGCCATATGGTCGAACGGAGTTTCGTTCAGGTTCAGCTCTTCGGTCTGGTGCTGGGCGAAATAGGCGATGCGCAGCTTGCCCGACTTTTGCAGCCTTCCTTCCAGCAGCGGCAGACGCCCGGCGAGAACCTTGGCCAGCGTCGATTTGCCGTTGCCGTTGGCCCCCAGCAGGGCGATGCGGTCGTCCATGTCGATGCGCAGATCAAGGTTGCGCAGCACCGGCTTGCCCGGCGCGTAACCGGCGACGCCGTCGTCGATGGCGATAACCGGCGGAGCCATCTGTTCAGGGCTGGGGAAGTCGAAGCTCATCCCGCGCTCTTCGATGATCGCCATCGGCGGCCCCAGACGCTCCAGCATCTTGACGCGGCTTTGCGCCTGCGCCGCCTTGCTGGCCTTGGCGCGGAAGCGGTCGATGAAGGCTTGCAGCTTCTTGCGCTGGTCGCCCTGCTTGGCGGCGGCCTTGCCGGCCAGCTCGGCCTTTTCGCGGCGCACCTGCTCGAAGCGGTCGTAATTGCCGCCATAGCCGATCAGTTTAGCTTGATCGATATGGATGATGCGGTTGGCGACGATATTTAGCAGTTCGCGGTCATGGCTGATGACCAGCAGGGTGCCGGGATAGGTCGCCAGATAAGTTTGCAGCCAGATCGTCGCTTCCAGATCCAAGTGGTTGGTCGGCTCGTCGAGCATCAACAGCTCGGGGCGCGAGAACAGCGCGCCGGCCAAGGCTACGCGCATCCGCCAGCCGCCGGAGAAGTTGCGCAACGGCTGCAACTGCGCTTCGGCATCAAACCCCAGACCGGCCAGGATCGACGCCGCGCGCGACGGCGCCGTATGGGCGTCGATGGCGTTCATGCGTTCATGCAATTCGCCCAGGCGATGACCGCATTCGCTTTCGTCGGCTTCCGCCATCAAGGCTGTGCGCTCGGGGTCGTGCGACAGCACGCATTCGATCAACGTCTCGTCGCCTTCGGGCATTTCCTGCTCGACGCGGCCGATGCTGGCGCGCGGGCGCACGGCAATGGTGCCGCCATCGGAATGCAGTTCGTTCATGATCAGCTTGAACAGCGTCGATTTGCCGGCGCCATTGCGGCCGACAAGGCCGACGCGCTGGTTGGCGGCGATATGAACGGTGGCGCCGTCGAACAGAATGCGTCCGCCGATGCGATAGGTGAGGTCATTGATGTGAAGCATGGACGGTGGGATACCACGCTTCCAGGCCATTCCTCAAGTACCGCGGGCTGTCACAAAGCTCTTCGTTGCCAGAAACGCGGCAAGAGGGTATAAACCGCCCAATTCCGCCAGGGAGCGGTAGAGAGGGAAATAAGGGCGTGTGGGGGGATGACCCGCGCCCAACCAGACAAGGACACACCGAGCTATGGCTACCGAGCGCACTCTGTCGATCATCAAGCCGAACGCCACGCGCCGCAACCTGACGGGCAAGATCAACGCCCGCTTCGAGGATGCCGGCCTGCGTATCGTCGCCCAGAAGCGCCTGCGCCTGACCAAGGAACAGGCCGGCAAGTTCTATGAAGTGCATGCCGAGCGTTCGTTCTTCAGCGAACTCTGCGACTTCATGACCTCTGGTCCGGTCGTCGTGCAGGTTCTGGAAGGCGAGAACGCCGTCCTGCGCAACCGCGAGATCATGGGCGCCACCAACCCGGCCAACGCCGCTCCGGGCACCATCCGTGCCGACTTCGCCGAATCGGTCGAAGCTAATTCGGTGCATGGTTCGGACTCGGCCGAGAACGCCGCCAACGAGATCGCCTACTTCTTCGCGCAGAACGAGATCGTCGGCTAAGGCTGACGGTTTCCATCTGTCGTCAAGACGCGAACGCCCCCGGAAACGGGGGCGTTTTTGTTTGTGCGGCGGGCAACACAAACGAAAAGAGCCCCTTGCGGGGGCTCTTCTCAGTGTCGCCTTGGGGAACGAGAGGGTGTCAGGCGCCGAAGCGAACGTCCACGATCTCGTAGGATTTGGAACCGCCCGGCGTGGTCACTTCGACCGATTCGCCGATATGCTTGCCGATCAGCGCGCGGGCCAGCGGGGAATGCACCGACAGACGGCCCGAGCGGATATCCGCTTCGTGCGCGCCGACGATCATATAGATCGCCTCGTCGTCGCAATCCTCGTCGGACAGGGTCACGGTGGCGCCGAAGCGCACCATGTCGCCGGTCAGCATGCTGGCATCGATCACCTGCGCGCGGCTGATGACGTCTTCCAGTTCGGTGATACGTCCTTCGATGAAGCTCTGACGCTCCCTCGCCGCATGATATTCCGCGTTCTCCGACAGGTCGCCGTGTTCGCGGGCTTCGGCGATGGCACGGATAACCGCCGGCCGTTCGACCGACTTCAACTGCCGTAGCTCGTCCTCCAGGGCCTTCAGGCCACCTGGAGTCATCGGGATCTTCTCGACCATCCGCTCTTCCTAGAAAACACAGAATGTCCCCTTGGCCGGGGCCCCCCCGGCCATCGGGACTTCTTAGAACGAGTTACCAAAATACGACTGCAACGGAGCGACATCAAGTGCTCCGCTTCGCAGGGCTTCAATAGCCCCCACCGCAGCGCGCGCACCCGCCAGAGTGGTGTAGTGCGGAATGTTGTGTGTCAGCGCCGTCCGGCGGATCGAAAAGCTGTCGGAAACGGCCTGCGCGCCCTCGCTGGTGTTGACCACCAACTGTACCTGACCCGACAGCATCGAGTCGACGCAATGCGGACGGCCTTCCAACACCTTGTTGACCACACCCACGGTAATGCCGTGTTCGCGCAGGTAATTTGCGGTGCCCAGGGTGGCGATGATCTTGAAGCCGAAC
>DATGZW010000615.1:0-3296 GCA_035297005.1 Patescibacteria group bacterium | reverse complement strand
GCGGGCGCGCAGGCGGGCGGTGGTCTCGAACCCATCCATGCCGGGCATCTGCAAATCCATGAACACCAAGTCGTAATCGACCTGCTCGATCATCGCCAAGGCTTCAAAGCCGTCGGCGGCGACGTCGGCGCGCAGGCCCAGAACCTCCAGCAGGCCGATAGCGACCTGTTGATTGACCTGATTGTCCTCGACCACCAGCACCCGTCCGCCGGCAAAGGATTGGGCGGCGGGTTCGCTGGTGGCGGCGGCGGCAGGATGGGCGCCGAGCAAGGGGCGGAGCTGGGTCAGCAAGGCGTCGAGGAAGCGGCTGCCGCCCAAATCGCCGGAGCGCACCACCGGCAGGCCCAAGGTCTCGGCGGCGGGCGGGGCGTCGCCATCGGCGACCAGCAACAGCGTCAGCCCGGCCAAGGCCGGATCGGCCTTGAGCACCACGGCCAGATCGAATCCGCTCAGATTGCCGCCGTCCTGGTGCAGCAAAGCCACGGCGATGCGCGGCCCGCCATGGCGCAACAGGCCCAGAGCATCGCCGGCGGTGGCCGTTTCCGTCACGACGGCGCCCCAGCGGCGCAGCCGTTCCGTCGCGGTGCCCATGACCGCCGGCGGTCCCATGACCAACATGGACAGGCCGGTCAGCAGGTTATCCTCGGCGGCGTCATGCGTGGTGACGCCGCGCCGCAGGGTTAGGGTGAACCAAAAGGTGCTGCCGCGTCCCTCCCGGCTTTCAAAGCCGATTTCGCCGCCCATCAACTCGACGATGCGCTTGGAGATGGCCAGACCCAGCCCGGTGCCGCCGAAGCGCCGGGCGCTGCTGGCGTCCACCTGACTGAACATGTTGAATAGGCGGGCCTTGGACTCGTCGGGAATGCCCGGCCCGGTGTCCTCGACCTCGAAGCGCATGATCAGCCCGGCTTTGGTCTCCGCTTGCAGGTTGGCGGCGATGGCGACGCGGCCGAATTCGGTGAACTTCACCGCGTTGCCGGCCAAATTCAGCAGCACTTGGCGCAAGCGTCCGCTATCGCCCATGAAGATGCCGTGCAGGGTCGGTTCGACGCAGCAGGACAGCGTCACCGCCTTGTCGCGCAGGCGCGGTTGCAGAATGTCGGTGATGCCGTCGAGCAGGCTGCGCAGATCGAAGGGGCCGTCCTCCAACTCCAGCTTGCCGGCCTCGGCCTTGGACAAATCCAGGATATCGTTGATGATGGTCAGCAGGGATTCTGCCGAATCACGGGTGACGCTGGCATAATGGCGCTGACGGGTGTCCAGCGGGGTATCGAGCAATAGCCCGGTCATGCCGATGATGCCGTTCATCGGCGTGCGGATTTCATGGCTCATGGTCGCCAGGAATTCGGATTTGACGTGGTTGGCGGTTTCCGCCGCGTCGCGCGCCAGCCGCAGGTCGTGCATCGCCGCTTCGCGGTTGCCCAACAAGCGGGCGATCCACGCCATCAGCCCGGCGAACAGCGCCGCCGAGATGATCGCTCCAAGCCCAATGGCCATCGCCCGCTGCCGCCACGCGCCAAGAATAAGTTCTTCGGTGGCGGTGACGATAACCGCCAGATTGAAGTCGCCGACCTCATGCGGGGCGACCAGACGCAGCCGGGAATCAGCGGAATCGACCAGGCGCGGTCCGCTGACCAGAATGGTGTCCTGCTTGTCCTTCAGCGCCAGCAAGCCGGGCTGGTTGCTCAGGACTTTCCCCATCGCCTCGTCATGTTCGGGGATACGGGCCAGCAATCCGCCGTCCTCGCGGTAGAGGGAAATGGCGCTAAATTCGCTGAAGTTCACCGCCGCGTAATATTCGCGGAAGAACGAGCTTTCGATGCCGGTTAGAATCAAGCCGATCATCTGGCCGTGGCTGTTCTTGATCTTGCGCGTCAGGTAGAAGGTCCAGCGCCCGGTTCCGCGATTCTTGGCCGGCAGGCTGAGGAAAAAGGGCAAATCGGGATCGGCGATATGCGCCTTGAAATAATCGCGGTCGGCCAGATTGATCGGCGGCGGTGGGTAGGATCGGCTGAAATTCACTACATCGCCGTTCAGGGCGACGATGGTGGCGACGTCGATTTGCGGCACGCCGCTGGTCTTGTCCTTCAGCATGTCGAAGGTGGCGCGGGTTCCCAGCGCCGCGCGCAGGCCGCGCTCATCCTCGACGCCCAGTTCAAGCACCCGGTCGGCGATGGATTTCTGTACCAGATCCGCCGCCTTGATCGATTGATGCGCGTGCTCGGCCAGCAACCGCGACAGATTGGCCAAAGTGCCGCGCCACTGTTCAATGGCCTGCTGGCGCTGCACATAAATGGTCAGAGCGGCGACGCTGAGCAGCAGGGCGACGAAAATCGACCCGGCAAGCAGCAGCGCCCGGCTGGCGGCGGGAAGCCGGGCAGGACCGGACGTATTCGAAGGAAGAAGGGGGGGCGGCGCTTTCAAAGGGAAATTTAACTCCATTGCTGACCGACAGTGCCCCTTGCATCGCGTCTGGAGCTTTTCCGGAAACTCTTGATTCTTTGACCGCTCCACCCGCCAGACACAGTCAATTTTGGTCGAACCAGCCCTGCCTGCGGCCATCTTAACTTGGCTGAGGCGTTGGTGCGAGAGGTGTTGCAGGGAAAATGAACCCGCGTCCGCCGCCATCATTGCGATGACAGGCGCTTATATGGCAGGTCTGGCGTTGATGAACCGTTAATAATCAACCATCCCGTGCGGCTGCCGGTTATGCCACGGCGACCGGCGCGCATCATTTCATCGGTTGCTTCGATCCGGTCGAAAGATGTAGTTTGAATAAGGGAAAAGTAGCCGCGGTTTCTAACGCCGGGGTACATGGGGGATATGGCCGGCTGCGGCTTTGCCAGATGGCGTGAGGTGACGGATGAGCGCTCCCCAGGGCGGAATGGTGGTATTGCCCTCCCAAACCTCGGCATGGCTGACCGACTCGCGGCATGACGACAGCGTCGTCGCACCGGTGGCCGCCAACCGGTCGCCTCCCAACAAGGTGCATGTGCTGCTGGTCGAAGACGATCCGGGCGATGCCGGGCTGGTCAAATACGCGCTGGGGCAATCGCGGTCGCCGACCTTCATCGTGACCCATGTCGTCATGCTGGCCGCCGCCATCGACGCCGTCACCAATGGCACCACTTTCGATGTGGTGCTGCTGGACCTCAGCCTGCCGGATTCCGCTGGTGTCGCCACGTTCTCACGGCTGCAAGCCGTGGCGCCGCATTTGCCGATCGTCATCATGACCGGGCTCGACGATCCGGAATTCGCCAACCACGCGTTGGAAGTCGGGGCGCAGGACTATCTGG
>DATGZW010000614.1:0-5473 GCA_035297005.1 Patescibacteria group bacterium | reverse complement strand
GCGGGCGCGCATCCGGGTGCTGGTCAAGCGCATCCTGCGGAAATACGGCTATCCGCCCGATCTCCAGGATGCCGCCGTGCGGACGGTGCTGGAGCAAGCGGAGAGCATCTCGGCAAAGTGGGCCGCGTAGGGGCCTATTCTCATCAAGGTGGCGTGCCCCAGGCACTTTTTTCTAAGCCGCCAGTCGCGGAATCAGCCGCTCGATGAGCCGCAAGAATCGTTGGTCGCCTGCCCCCGTAACCGCCGATGACGGCTCAGCACCACCGTTCGATGACCGGACTGTATTGGCCAAGTCCCTCTCCCGCTACCAATTAAATCAAGGCGTCAGCTCAGGAATGGGCTGACGCCTTGATCGTTTTTGGGGCTTTAGGCGACACCTGCGGCAGGCGTCACCTAGGCTTCCGGCGGGGTTGGCGTGTTGCCGCCCAGGAGCACGGCGCATGAGTATCTGGGGCTGTGGGAATAGGACGGGGCCCCTTGGCCCGCCTGCATCATGCCCTGTTCGTCGAGGTGCGGGAGCTTTCCGGCAAGGAGGCCAGTCCAACGGTCGCGATCATCGACAGTCGGAAGCCGTCGAGGGGAAAGAACGGCCCATAAAAACGTGATGGCACTTTCGCCACATATCGATCAGGACTCTATCGCATCGCGCATCCTGTGGCATAAGGGGCCAGTCACGCCACGGGAACCCAGCCGCACATGATCCGTTTCGAAAACATCAGCAAGCAGAACAGTCACCGGATCCTCTTCTTCGAGGCGTCCGCCGCGCTCAACAGGGGCGAAAAAATCGGCCTTGTCGGTCCCAACGGTGCTGGCAAGACCACGCTGTTCCGGATGATCACGGGCGAAGAGTTGCCGGACGAGGGCCAAGTGTCGATCGAGAAACAGGTCTCGATCGGCTATTTCAATCAAGATGTCGGTGAAATGTCCGGCCGCACTGCCGTCGCGGAAGTGATGGATGGGGCCGGGCCGGTCAGCAGTGTGGCGGCGGAACTGGCGGAATTGGAAGCGGCCATGTGTGATCCCGACCGCGCCGACGACATGGACGCGATCATCGAGCGCTATGGCGAAGTGCAGGCGCGCTTCGAGGAGTTGGGTGGCTATGAACTGGAGGGGCGGGCGCGGGAGGTGCTTGCCGGGCTGAGCTTCAGCCAGGAGATGATGGATGGAGATGTTGGCGCGCTGTCAGGCGGTTGGAAGATGCGCGTGGCGCTCGGCCGCATCCTGCTCATGCGGCCCGACGCCATGCTCCTCGACGAGCCGAGCAACCATCTGGACCTTGAAAGCCTGATCTGGCTGGAAGAATTCCTGAAGGGCTACGAAGGCGCTCTCCTGATGACCTCGCATGACCGCGAGTTCCTGAACCGCATTGTCACGAAGATTGTCGAGATCGATGGCGGATCGCTGACCAGTTACTCCGGCGATTACGAATTCTACGAGCGGCAGCGGGCGATGAACGAGAAGCAGCAGCAAGCGCAGTTCGAACGCCAGCAAGCCATGTTGGCGAAGGAACTGAAATTCATCGAGCGCTTCAAGGCTCGCGCTTCGCATGCGGCTCAAGTTCAAAGCCGGGTGAAGAAGCTGGATAAGATCGAGCGCTTCGAGCCGCCGAAGCGCCGCCAGGCCGTGTCGTTCGTCTTCCGGCCAGCACCGCGCTCGGGCGAGGATGTCGTGGTCCTGAAGAACGTGCACAAGGGCTATGGCAGCCGGGCCATCTATCAGGGGCTCGACTTCATGATCCGTCGCAAGGAGCGCTGGTGCGTCATGGGCGTCAACGGCGCGGGCAAGTCGACGCTGTTGAAGCTGGTGACAGGGACGAGCGAACCGGACGCCGGCACCGTCGCTGTCGGCGGCAGCGTCAAGATGGGCTATTTCTCCCAGCATGCGATGGAACTGCTCGATGGCGACGCGACGGTGTTCGAGTCCCTGGAAAGCTCCTTCCCGCAGGCGGATCAGGGAGCGCTCAAGTCGCTTGCCGGCGCATTCGGCTTCTCCGGCGATGACGTGGAAAAGAAATGCCGCGTCCTGTCCGGCGGCGAAAAGGCCCGGCTGGTGATGGCGACGATGCTCTTCAATCCGCCAAACTTTCTGGTGCTTGACGAGCCGACCAACCATCTCGATCTCGACACCAAGGAAATGCTGATCAAGGCGCTGTCCGCCTACGAAGGCACCATGCTGTTCGTGTCGCATGACCGGCATTTTCTGGCGACGCTTTCCAACCGGGTGTTGGAACTGACACCGGAGGGCATCCACCAATATGGCGGCGGCTATACGGAATACGTGGCGCGCACCGGGCAAGAAGCACCCGGTCTACACAGCTGATCTGGCGACGGCACGGCACGACTATTCAGCACAAGGTTTCGCCGTTGGAAACTCGCCTTGAACTCGGGGCTGAGCCGGCGGAGTTCCTCGATGAGAGGTTCCTCCGCCGCTCACTTTACCGCGTCACCACGACAACGGTCACGCTCCTAGTGTCGCTGCTATCTTGCCGTCGGGGGTGACGACGAAAGTGGTGCGTTCGGCAAAGCCGTGATCGATTTCGACGCCACGGGGATCTTGCCGGCGCAATAGTTCGGATTGGCGGGAAAATCGTTGAGGCGGGTGATGTTGTCCAGCGATACCCTGATGCGCGCAATCGCCGTATATTCGACGACCGCACCGGCATTCTGGCCGCCCGCAGCACGGCGCCGTTCCTGATTCAGACCTATGCCCGCGACATGGGGCAGGGGTCTTGCGTGTTCCTGAAGGAAATCGACATGCCCATCGCCATCGGCGGCAGGCCTACTGCGCCAGTTTTTGCAGCAAGGCGGCTTTCACCTCTGGCCACTCGGAATCGATGATGCTGAAGCGCAGCGAGTTCCGCTTGCGGCCGTCAGGCATGATGCGTTCGTGGCGAATCAGTCCTTCCTGCGTCGCGCCGATGCGCAAAATAGCCGCGCGCGACTTTTCATTCAGCTCGTCCGTGGTGAATTGAACGCGAATGCAGGCCATTGTCTCGAACGCGTAAGTCAGCAGAAGCAGCTTCGCTTCCGTATTGATGCGGGACCGTTGGACCGAGGCGCTGAGCCAGGTATGGCCGATTTCCAATGTCCTGTTGGCGCGGTCGATCTTCCAAAATCGCGTGCAGCCCACCACTCGCCCGGTGGCAGGCTGGATGATGACGAACGGCATGACCGTTCCAGCCTGCTGTCCGGCCAGCGCGGTCGCAATGTATGCCCCTACTGTTTCCGGGCCAGGGATGACCGTCACCTTCAAAGTCCACAATTCGCCATCAGCCGCCGCGTCCAACAGCGCCGCCTCGTGGTCGCGGCGAAGGGGTCTGAGTTCGACGCTGTGGCCAATCAAGGTGGGTTCGGCATGCTGCGGTTCCTGGGTGGTCATCGGCGGTCCTGGTCGATCTTGGGAAAGCATTGATGCTAAAGCCCCGGCAGGGGAGGTGTCCAGGGCGGGGCTTTGGTCGGCGGCATCCCCGTGCTATCTTTCGCCTCTGACCCCGGAGGGATTCCCGATGACGATGGCACCGTTTCAGGCGTTGAAGAGCAAGCTCGGCGACACCAAAGACGCCGTATTCGATTGGTTCGGCACCACCGGCGTCATCGGCAGGGCGGTCATTGGCGGGATCTCCGCAGTGGTGGTCGTCTTCGTCGCCTTGTTCATCTATGAATACCACATCGACGACGACCACGACCTGAAACCGCTGCCGCAGCATGCGGTCGAAGGCGGCAGCAAGGCGGTCGCCATGGCGGCGACGTTGATGGATCTGGAAACCCGGCATTGGGCGCCCAATAAGCTCTGGTTCTATCCCATCGCCCATAGCAGCAACATGGTGTCCTACCAAAAGGGCATCCAATACGCGGTGGCTCAATGGGCCACGCAGATGACCGATTTCCTCGGGCGCGAGCGCGGATCGGGCGAGGCCGACCCCAATCTGGTGACGGCCAAGGGATTGCTCAACTACGACCCGACCGCCTTCATCCTGCCCAGCGCCGTGTCGCAGTACCGCGACGGTATCCGCAACCTTGACGACTACAACCGCCGCCTCGCCCACGGGCAGGCCAAATACGACAAGATCGCCAGCAGCCTGTCGGACTTCCTGGTCAAGGTCAGCAAGGACATGGGCAGCCAGTCCGGCACCATCGAATTGACGGTGCTATCGCCCGATGATTTCACCGATGCCGAAAAGCTGCGCCTGACCGATAACCAGCGGCAGGTGCTGGCCAGCAATGGCGGCTATTTCGACAGCCGCGCCAGCCGGGTGTTCTTCGCCACCAAGGGGCGGATGTACGCTTATTATGTGATCCTCGACGCCCTGGGTGAAGACTATCACGACGTGATCGTCGCCAAAGGGGCGGAGGAGCATTGGAACAACATGCTGGTGTCGCTGCGCTCGGGCGCATCGCTTTACAAGTTCTTTATCGCCAACGGGGCCGGCGGATCATATTTCATCCCCTCCGACTTGGCCTCTCAGGGCTTCTTCCTACTGCGCTTCGACAAGCAGTTGCAGGAGGTCGCGGATATCCTCAATCGCTAAGGCGAATGCGGCGGCAAGGGCGGTGGCGGGCCAGCGGCTCGACGCCGAGCCGCACCATGTTGAAGTCTTCCATCGGCCGATCCAGCCACGCCACGCCCAGAGGACGCCATGTTCCCCGGCGGGCGGCGGGGCTGTTCAGCCGGTATAGCCGAACAAGGTGGGTCCGCAAGCTGCGGAGCGTGTGGCGCAGAATGTCGAACATCGCCATCCGCCTATGAAATGTCGCCGACATGACGCCGCGCCAAGGCGATCAGCGCCAGCAACTCGTTGCGGCTGACCTTGTCGCGGGTCATCAGCAGGCGGACGATGGGATCCCTGATAACGTCGGCGAGGCGAGGTTCATCACCCGTCCGTGACCAGGGTGCGACGGGTTTGGCGGAAGAATGCGTCTGCGGGCTCATGATCGTGACGTCCCTATCCAAGCAGTGTTCCCTGTCCACGGTTGCCGCCATGAACGGGACAATGCTTAGCAGCGGATGGCATCAACGAACGAGACGGGTTGCCGTAAAATTTCCGTAAGTCAATATGGCTTGCGGCCTCACAGGGCCCGGATGCCCGACAGGAAGCGGCTGATTTCCACTTCCAATCGCGTGGATTGGCCTTCCAGATCTTCCACCGAGGTGAGGACGTCGCGCGCGGCGTTGTCGGTTTGCAGGATGGTGCCGTTGACCTGGGTGATGCGGGTGCAGACCGATTGCGTCCCCGACGCCGCCTGATCGATATTGCTGCTCATGGTGGTGGTGGCGGCGTTCTGGCGGCCCAGCGCCGCCGAGATGGTGGTGGTCGCCTGATCCATGCGCGTGATGGTGTCGGCGATGGCGTGGATGGCGGTGACGGTGCTGCGCGTCTCCTCTTGGATGCGCCCGACCTGGATGCCGATGTCGCCGGTGGCGTTCACGGTCATGCCGGCCAAACCTTTGACCTCGCTGGCGACGACAGCGAAGC
>DATGZW010000613.1:0-4010 GCA_035297005.1 Patescibacteria group bacterium | reverse complement strand
CTGGCGATTAGATGGTGAGATCAGCATTCTCTTATGAGATGTATTCATGAATGGCGCGCTAAAACGTCAACGACCTTCTGACCTTTCTGGCGGTGGCGCGAGAGCGCAGCTTCACCAAGGAGGCGGCCAAGCTTGGGGTGCCCCGGTCAGCCCTCAGCCATGCCATTCGGGGGCTGGAAACTCGCCTAGGCATCCGGCTGTCGAACCGCACGGCGCGCAGCGTTTTGCCCACGCCGGCGGGGGAACGTCTGCTCCAGACCGTGGGGCCGAAGTTCGAGGAAATCGACGCCGAATTGGCGTCCTTGAGCGAGTTTCGCGAAAAGCCTGCCGGTACCGGCCGCGCCGCCGGAATTGATGATAAATCCAGAAGGTGATGGTGGCACCCACATAGGTAGCAAATAGGGTGTCGCTGAGGTAATGGGCGGTAGCGATCACCCGTGTGGCAATCAGCATGACGCCGAGGGGGAGGATGATCGGCTTCCATCGCGGCGCCACTAGGCAAAGCGCCACCCGCAGGTCCGCCAGAGCCATGCTCAGGCCGATAGCGGCAGCCATGGCGACCGAGAATAGGACCAGTTGCCGCTTGGGAAGGTTCATCGCCTGCCGCCGTTTTATGCGGTCAGACCGCCTCAACCAGAGCGACCTCATCGTCTTCCGTCGGAAGAGTTTCTTCGATCAGATCGTCGCCCTTTTTATCGATGCTCCAATGTTCGATATGCTTGAAAATAATCACTTTTCCCGTCAACTGCGCCCCATGTTTGCGGCAGACTTCCTCAAGTTCACCGCGGTGCCCGACGAGTTCGACGCACATGGTGAGTTCCGGGTTGGTGATTTCAGCGCCATCCTGCTCGCCATGGCGATGTTCCCGCCCACACCAGCAGCAGCCCATGACGGTAGCCATGACGCCGACCAGGAAGCCCCTCCCAGCGCCGAGCCGTCAATGCGCGGCAGTTAGAGCGGGCCATTCATGTTGATCGACCACAACGGCAAGACGGTGGACGACGGAGTTGCAGAACATGGCCCGTGTCATGGACTTGTTGGGTGACGACGCAAAGCAGGTGCAGCCGCTGTTCATCGCGGTCTCCAGGCAGTCCTGACGCACCGCGTCCGCGCCGCCGCCGCCGACATGGCTGAACACCAGGGTCACCCGTCCCTGACGACAACGCAGCAACAGGCGCGGCAGCAGCAACATCGCGGGCGGCAGGCCGCTGGGATCGACGCCAGTTTATTTTCGACGGTGAACCGCCATCATTCACCGATGAACAACGCCGGCGCCTAAATTTGCCTCCAGATGCTCCCCGCCCCAGTTCAATAAAGGAGGGCAATTTTCGACTGGCTCAATGCACAAAATTAACCTAAAAGTTTATGTAGTCCTATCCGTTGGATGCTTTTATGTATTGTTCGGGCGTGACTAATAACGAAGCAGACTTGCCGCCCCGCCCATAATCTGAGCGGCTCTGTCGTGAAGCTGAAGGCGATGTTATCGATGGTTGCGAATTTGCGTCTCCGAACACAGGTCCTCTTGATCCTGCTTTTTCCGATGCTCGGCCTGCTTGGTCTCAGCATCGACAAGGTGGCGCAGAAGCGTCATGTCATGGACGATATGACCCGCTTCGAGGAGATCGCCCAGTTCGCAACCGAAGTCAGCAGCCTAGTTCATGAGTTGCAAAAAGAACGCGGCACAACCGGCGTTTTCGTCGGCAGCAAGGGGCAGACTTTCGGGGCGGAAATGCAGACTCAGCGCAACGTCGCCGATGCCCCCTATGCTCGGCTGCGCGAGCATATCGGCGCGTTGGACGCCGGCCATTTGGGTACGCCGTTCGCCGAGCGGGTCAGCGCGGCGCGTGCCGCCATCGACCGTCTGGCAGCGACGCGCAGCGCCATCGACGCGCTGACGCTGGCGCCCAACGAGGCTACCGGCTATTACACCAAGACCATCACCAGCCTGTTGGACATTATCCCGACACTGGCCGATTTGACCCAGGACGTCCGCCTGTCGACCAATATCCAGGCCTATGTCACCTATTTGCAGGCGAAGGAACGCGCCGGGCAGGAACGCGCGGCGGGGGCGGCTGGTTTCGCCGCCGGCCATCTCGACCTTGAGCAGTTCCGCCGTTTCCAATCGGTCGGGGCCGAGCAAGCCACCTATCTGCGCGTGTTCTCGACCTTGGCTACCGATGACCAGCGGGCCTTCGCCGACCACACTGTTTCTGGCCCGGTGATCGACGAGGTGCAACAGTTGCGCCAGATAGCCATCGATAGTTTCACCTCCGGCAGTGCTCAAGACGTGCCGGCCGCCCGTTGGTTCAAGGCCAGCACCGAACGGATCGACCTGTTCCACAAGGTCGAAGAAAAGCTGGGTGAGGATCTGCGCCAAGCGGCACAGAAGACCAAGGCCGATGCGAGCGCCGCCTTTTATGGCATGCTGACGCTGCTGGTGGGAGTGATGGCGGCGGCGCTGGGCGTCTGCTTCGTCCTGGTGCATGGCTTCACCTCGGCGCTCGGCCGCTTGGCGGGAACCATGCAGCGCCTGGCGCTTGGCGAGTTGGACACCATGGTCGGCGACACCGAAAGGCGCAATGAAATCGGCGGGATGGCGCGGGCGGTTCTGGTGTTCAAGGAGCAGGGCCTGCGCGGCGTGCAGTTGACCCGCGAACAGGAAGAGTCCAAAGCGCAGGCGGCGGTGGAACAGCGCCGCATCCTGCACCAATTGGCCGACAGCTTCGAGACGTCGGTCAAAGATGTCGTCGGAACCGTCTCGTCGGCCTCGTCGGAAATGCAAGCGACGGCGGCAGCGATGTCGGCGACCGCGCAACAGACCGAACGTCAGGCCGCCGATGTCGATCAGGCGGCACAGGACGCTTCGGGCAATGTGCAGACGGTGGCGGCGGCGGCCGAGGAACTGACCGCTTCGATCGATGAGATCGCCCGTCAAGTCGCAGAATCCAGCGACATTTCGCAAGACGCCGTCACCGAGGCGGCACGCACCGACAAGATGGTGCTGGGACTGGCCGATGCGGTCGGCAAGATCGGCGACGTGGTCAAACTCATCAACGACATTGCCAGCCAAACCAACCTGTTAGCGCTCAACGCCACCATCGAGGCGGCGCGCGCCGGAGAAGCCGGCAAGGGCTTTGCCGTAGTGGCGGGAGAGGTCAAGAACCTGGCCAATCAGACCGGTCGCGCCACCGATGAAATCGGCAGCCAGATCGCCGCCGTCCAAGCCGCCACCAGCGATGCCGTGGCGGCCATCCGTGGGATCGGCACAACCATCGGCCGAATCAACGAAATCGCTACGGCGATTGCCTGTTCGGTCGAGCAACAGGGGGCCGCCACGCTGGAAATTGCCCGCAATGTCCAGCAAGCCTCGCAAGGCACGCGGCATGTGTCCGACACCATCGGCGACGTGACACAGGCTGCCGCCGATACCGGCGTCGCCGCCACCCAGCTACTGGGGGCGGCGGACGATTTGTCCCGCCAATCCAAGCATTTACGCGACGAGGTGGACAATTTCATCCTGCGCGTCCGCGCTTAGACAACGGTAGCAGGCCACCGTGACACAAGAAATGACCTCACGTCCCCGCTGGAAAGTCCGTGGATGCGGCCAGCTTGCTTTGCGCTTCAAAGCCCGCAATCCGTTTGCGCAAAGTCGCAATGGTGCTTTCCAACGCCTGTGAGCCGAGCACAAGGCGCATCGGCGCAGGCTCGGTATCCACACTCTCGATGATGCGTGAGGCCATGCGGGCCGGATCACCTGGGGCCAAGCCGTTCTTGGGATCGAGCATGCGCAGGAAGGCATGGGCGGGCGTGTCGTCATAGAGAGGTGTCAATGTTGCCACCTGGGCGCTGCCGTAGCGGAATTCCGTGCGGGCTCCGCCGGGTTCGACGATGGTCATGCCGATGCCGAAGGAGGCGACCTCCTGGGCCACCGATTCCACGAAGCCCTCGATGCCCCATTTGGTGGCGTGATAGAGCGAGTTCCCGGCGAAGGCGACCTGCCCGCCGTAGGA
>DATGZW010000612.1:0-6120 GCA_035297005.1 Patescibacteria group bacterium | reverse complement strand
GATGGGCCGCCCATTCTTTTTTGGGAGCGCAGTCCATGACAACCCGGATCATCTCGACCACCGGCGTCGCCGTGGTGGTCCATGACGGCAAAGAGTACCGGCCCAACCGCAAGGGCTATTTCTACGTCCCCGACGAGATCGTTTCGGCGTTGCGGGCGCATGGCTTCGAACTGGCCGCCGATCCTTATTGCACCGGCCTTGCCGGGCGGGAAGGCTGAGCATGGCCGCGGGCGATCTGACCACCCTGGATACGGTCAAGGAATGGCTGGGGCTGACCGATCCGTCGCAGACCGAGGATGATGACCTGCTGACCCGCCTGATTTCCGCCGTCAGCCAAGTCATCGCCACTTGGTGCGCGCGCGATTTCACCATGCAGTCCTATATCGAAACCCGCGACGGCACCGGCGGCGACCGCATGCCGTTCATCAACTATCCGGTCAGCGCGGTGGACAGCCTGCTGATCAATGGCCGCCCGATTCCCCCCGCCGCGACGTGCTGCGCGTCCGGCTATTCCTTCACCCCGACCATGCTGATGCTGCACGGCTATGGCTTCAACCGGGGCCACGGCAATGTGGTCATCACCTACACCGCCGGTCTGGCCTCGATCCCGCTCGATCTTGAGCAGGCCTGCATCGAGTTGGTGGCTTTGCGCTTCCGCGACAAGGACCGCATCGGCCTGGTCAGCAAGGGCATGGCCGGCGAGACCACGTCCTTCATTCAGAAGGACATGCCCGACCCGGTCAAGCTGGTCCTCGCCTGCTACAAGAGGATCCTGCCGTTATGATTTCCGTCACCGTCGAAGACAATGGGCTGGTCCAGCGACTGGCCCAGATGGGCGACGCCGTCCGCGATGCTTTGCAACGCACCGCCTCGGCGCTGTCCGAGGAATTGTTGAGCCGCATCGGCGATGGGCTGAACGGCAGCATCCTCAACAGCGGCAGCGGCGCTTTGCGCGATTCGCTGACCTGCGAGGTTCTTCCCGATTCGGCGGCCAGCGCCATCACCGCCACCGTGTCCAGCAACTCGCCCTATGCCGCCATGCAGGAATACGGCTTCAGCGGCGCCGAGCAGGTGGCCGAGCATCTGCGCATGATGACGGTCGCTTTCGGCAAGCCGGTGGCCAATCCGCACGACATCCTGGTGCGCTCGTTCAGCCGCCAGGTCGATTATGCCGCGCGGCACTTCATCTCGGCGCCCTTGGCCGACATGCATGACGAGATGGCCGCCGCCTTCGACGACGCCGTGCGCCAAGAGGTGCAGCCATGACCCGCGAAGCCGCCTATGTCGCCCTGTTCGCGTTGTTGGGCGGGCTGAAGACGGCGGGGCAGGTGAGGATCTGCGACCGCCGTGTCCGCCTTTTGGAAGAGATGGCGGTCAGCGAGTTGCCGGCCCTGTTCATGGTCGTCGATCACCAGCAGATGGTTCAGCAAAAGGGTCTGCCGTCGCGGCGCACCCTGGGCGCCAAGCTGTTCCTCTATGCCGCCAATCCCGACCGTCACACCCCCGCCGGGATCGTTCTCAACGGCCTGCTCGACGCCGTTGAGACGGCTTTGCTGCCGCCGCCGCCGGCGGACACCCAGACCTTGGGTGGGCAGGTGGCACATGCCTGGATCGATGGCCCGATCGAGGTTTTCGAAGGCCCGCTGGGCGAGCGGGCTGCCGCCATTCTGACCGTCCACATGCTCGTTCCCTGACCAACACCCCTGACCACGACCGCATAGCCGGCACCGACCCTGTCGGCGCCGGCCCCTTACGGCAATAAGGAGTAATCACCCATGGCGATGTATATTTTCGGCTCCGGCACCTTGTGGGGCACCCGCAGCGACATTCCCAATTCCACCCCGCAGAAGTTCGGCGCGTTGAATGACGTCAGCGTGGAATTCTCGGCCAGTTCCAAGCATCTCTATGGTCAGAACCAGTTCCCCCTGGCGGTGGCGCGCGGTACCGGCAAGATCACCGGCAAGGCCAAATTCGCCCAGATCCAGGGGAGCATTTACACCGATCTGTTCTTCGGCGCGCAGTTGCAGTCCGGCCAAGTGGTGACCGCCAATGGCGAAGCGGCGGCTGTGCCGGCGGTCGGGCCGTATCAGGTGACGGTCCTCAACGCCGCGACCTGGTCGGCCGATCTTGGCGTCGTCAACGCCGCCACCGGCCTGACCCTGCTCAAGGTCGCCAGCACCCCGGCCGAGGGTCAGTACAGCGTCTCCAGCACCGGCCTCTATAGCTTCAACGCGGCCGATATCGGGATGGCGCTGTTGATCAGCTACCGTTACGGCGTGGTCGGCAGCGGCCAAAGCTTTACCGTCGTCAACCAGCAGTTGGGCACCCAGCCGGTGTTCAGCGTCACCTTGGAAACCGTCTACAACGCTCCTGGCGGCCTGAAGAAGGCCGTGCTGACGTTGAACGCCTGCGTCAGCAACAAGCTCAATCTGGCAACCAAGGCCGATGATTTCGCGGTCCCGGAAATTGACTTCGATTGCTTTGCTGACGCCGCCGGCAATGTGTTCACCTGGTCATTTAACGAGGTATCGTAATGAGCGTTAACAGCGAAATCGACATTATCCATCTGGGCGGCCGCGACTTTGAAGTTGCTGCATTCACATTTGACCAGTTGCAACGGATGCTTCCGGCCTTCTCGCGCTTGCGCAACGGTTTGGCCGAAGGCGGCTTGGAGGCGGCGCGCGACATCATCGCTGCCGCCCTGTCCGACGTCCTCACCTCCGAGGAGTTGGCCCAACTGCGCACCACCGTTCCCGAGATCCTGGGAGCGGTGCCGGTGATCGCCCGCGTGTCGGGGTTGACCGCCGTGGGGGAAGCGCTGGCGGGGGCGGCGCAGAACTAGACTGGGATGGCCTTTACGCCCACATCGTCGCCTCGACGGGGTGGAGTTGGGCCGAAGCCGGTCGACTGACCGTACCCCGCTATCGCGCCTTGGCCGAGTATTGGCGTCTCCATCCTCCTCTTCACTTGATGGTGGCGGCCTATCTGGGCTTCGGTGACGATCGTCCGAAGGTCAAGAAGCAGGACTTCGACAGCTTTTTCAGCGAACTGACCGGCCAAGCGCCGCCGGGTTAGGAGGGTATTGCCATTATCCGCCCGCCATCGTCCCCAATCCGGGCGATGGCGGTTCCGGTCGCAAGGTTGCGCCAGGATGCGACTTGAGCGAGAGTGCTCGCTTCCAAGGGAGGGGCGAGCATGATGCGGTTGACGGCAGTGGTGGCAATGGTGGTGGCGTTGAGCGGATGTTATTCCTCGCAATCGCCGCAGGTGAGCGTGACCTGCCGCGCCGGCAAAGACTGCGAAATCGCTTGGGGTAAGGCTTGGCGGTGGGTGGAGAGTGTGTCATCTCGCCCGATCAAGAAGGTTGACGACTTCAGGATCACGACGACGACGCCAAAGGACGGAGAGGCGGCAATCGCCTATGAGGTGACAAAACGCGCCGTGTCGGCCAACACCTACGAGATTTCGCTGGTCGCGTGGTGTGCCAATGCTCTGGGCTGCGTCGAAGATCCGGACCTGAAAGCTCGGAATTTCGTTCAATACATGACCCAGTAAGATTTGGCGCTGCTCCGCGCCACTATCGTCATTGTTTGATTATTGACCATCTAAAGGCCGCCTTCGGGCGGCCTTTTTTCATGGCGTTTCCCGGCATTGTGCCACGGCACTTTTCATCATAACCCAACCCAGGTTGAAAAGAGGCAATCATGGCCGAAGATATCAGCTTCAGCTTTTCCGCCGATGCCGATGAATTATTGTCGGCGCTGGATGACATCAATCAGAAATTGGCCGACACCACCGGCTCGATGGACGACAGCGACGATAATTTCGACGCCTTCGACCAGAGCGTTTCGGATGTCTCCACCAGCCTCGACGCCATGGGCGCGCAGATGCAACAGTTGCAGAGCGCCTTGCAGGCAAACACCGTGGCGACGCAAGACGATGAAGAGGCCGCGCAACGGCATGCCGCCGCCGTGGACCAATCAACGCAGTCCGTCGCCGCCGCGACGGGGGGGCTTGGACAGTATAAATCGGCGCTGGACGAGACCGCGACTGCCTCGGATACCGTCACCAAGCGGCATCAGGCCAATGTCGCAACGATGGATACTCTACTCAACAAGACCAATAAGTCGCTCGGTGACAGCGCCTTCAATCTTGGTTCGGCTGCGTTGCAGGGGACGGAATCTTTCGCCAAGGCGCAGAAGGCGGCGATCCAGAGTCTGGAGAGCGTATTCACCGGCGAAGTCAAGAAGATGGTCAGCAATTACATTGCCGAGCAATTGAAGACGCTGGAATCCGATGTCGGTCTCTATAAGCAGAAAGACAATCTTGTAAAAAACTCGACGACCGTCTCCAAGCAGGCCTCGACCGACAAGGCCACAGCCGAGAAAACGGCGCAAACCCAGCAAACCACGGCGGTCACCACCGGCACTAACGAGCGGATGACGGCGGAATCGACGTCGCAGGATCAGCAGACCGCATCGACCACCGCCGGCGCCGGCGAGCGCTCGACCGCCGAGACCGCCTCACAGGGGCAGCAGACGGCGGCGACGGAAGCCGGCACCCAAGCGCGCGCCGCTTCCGAGGAAACCGCCTCCAGCGAGGGGTTGGCGGCCAAGGCGGCCAACGCCATCTCGTCGGTCGCCATCGACGCCTATACCGCCGCTGCCGGGGCTTATGCGGCCATCGCGGCAATCCCCTTCGTCGGCCCGGTGCTGGCGCCGATCGCGGCGGCGGGCGCTTTGGCGGCGGTGTTCATGATCGGGAAGTCGATTGCCTCGGCCGAGGGCGGTTGGGATCAGGTTCCCGCCGACGGCATGATGACCGAACTGCACAAGAACGAGATGGTGCTGCCCGCCTCGTTGGCCAATCCGCTTCGCGACATGATTTCGGGCGGTGGCGGCTCCAGCGCGTCCCCTGCTTCCGCGGCTTCCGCCGGTGGTTCCGCTGCCGGTGCGACGGGGGCCACCGCCAGTTCCGCCGGTTCTTCCGTCAGTGCGGCTTCGTCCAGTTCCTCCGCCGGCGCCGCTGCCGGATCGGCGGCTGGGCCGGGCTATGGCATGCCGCAGGGCATGAGCGGCGGCGGCCAAGGCGTGGCTTTGCCGGCGGGCACGCCATCGGCGGCTGCGGCGCAGAGTCAGCCGACGGTGGTCAATTACTCGCCGTCCGTCAGCGCCATCGACACGCGCGGCGCGCGTCAATTCTTCGACGATCACGCCCGCTATCTGTCGGATGTGATCGCCCGCAACAATCGCAACTACGCCTAGGCAGGATAAGCATGAGCACAGCCATCTTCCCCACGCTGCCCGGCCTATCCTGGTCGGTCGGCAAATGGCCGGAGTTCTCGACCCTGGTCAAGCAGGCCGCCAACGGCGCCGAAACCCGCATCGCCATGTGGGCCAATCCGCGCTGGCATTTCAAACTGAAATACGAGTTGCTGCGTGACGACGCCACCAACGAATTGAAGACGCTGGCGGGGTTTTTCATGGCCCGGCGCGGCCAGTACGACAGCTTCCTGTTTACCGATCCCGACGACAACAGCGTGACCGGTCAAATGATCGGCGTGGCCGATGGGGCGACGACCACTTATCAGCTGTTGCGGGCGTTTGGCAGCTTTGTCGAGCCGATCACCGCGCCGAATCTCAGTCTTCCGCAAAACTTCTACCTCGACGGGGTCTCGCTGGCTCCGGGCATTTCGTGGGTCATCGATCCGGCCACCGGGCTCGTCACCTTCAGCAGCGCTCCGCCGCAAGGAATGCTGACGGCTGACTTTTCGTACTACTTCCGCGTGCGCTTCGATATGGACCAGGCCGAGTTCGAGCAGTTCATGCATCAACTGTGGAGCCTCGACACCTGTGATTTGGTGAGTGTGAAATGATCGCTGTTTCCGCCTCTTTGCAGGCCTTGATCGCCTCGGGCCAATTCTCCCGCGCCGATCTTTACACCATCACTCCGGTCGGTGGAGGGGTGCTGACCTGGACCTCCGCCGATATCGACCTGACGGTGAACGGCGTCACCTACCTGCATACCGGCGCGCGCTTCGACCGCGGCCAACTGCATCTGGTGCGCGGGCTGGAAACCGATACCCTGGACGTGACGATCAACGTTAATCCGGATCAGGAG
>DATGZW010000611.1:0-2046 GCA_035297005.1 Patescibacteria group bacterium | reverse complement strand
CCAGACCCCGCTGGCGCAAGGCATCGGCGGTACGCTGGTGGTCGCGGCG
Organism: Patescibacteria group bacterium; assembly: GCA_035297005.1. Taxonomy (GTDB): domain Bacteria; phylum Pseudomonadota; class Alphaproteobacteria; order Rhodospirillales; family Magnetospirillaceae; genus DATGZW01. Next base: position 1,997 of record DATGZW010000611.1, on the reverse strand, counting down.
CTGGCGCTGTTCGGCGTTCTGGTTGCCGATAATCTGCGCCGCGTCACCGACATGCGGGTAGTCACCGATTACGCCTGGATCGCCTTGGGCAGTCTGGCGTTGCTGGGCACCTTGGGTGCGGTGCTGCTGGCTGATTTAAGCTTTGGTTTCCTGCCCGATCACCGCGCCGTCGCCACCGCGCATGGCGTGATCGCCGCTTATGGCTTCATGGGCATGCTGGCGATGGGGTTCAGCTTCATCCTGGTGCCGATGTTCGCGCTGTCGCCTCCACCCGACTCGACCCTGGGCAAGCGTTCGGCCTGGTTGGGCGGCACCGCCCTGGTGCTGGCTTTGGCCGGGCTGGTGCATGGCATCGCGCCACTGGTGTTCGTCGCCGGAGCGCTGGGGCTGGGTTCGGTGGCGCTGTATCTGCGGGCGATGCACAAGGTGCTGAGCGGCCGTATGCGCAAGCGCTTGGGCGACTCGTTCATCCTTATACGGCTGGCCTGGGTGATGATGCCGACGAGCGTCGTCATCGGCCTGCTGGCGGCTGCCGGGGTGCTGAGTGACCGCACCGCGCCGTTGTTCGGCTTCGTGCTGGTGTTCGGCTGGCTGCTCAGCTTCCTGATGGGGGTGTTACAGCGGATCATGCCGTTCCTCGCCTCGATGCATTCGGTCAAGAAGGGCGTCAAACCGGTGCTGGTTTCTGCCCTGACTGCCGATCGGCCCTTGCGCCTGCATCTCATCTGCCATTGCACCGCCTTGGCTCTGGTCACAGTCGGAATCCTCAGCGGCGAGTCGCTGCTGGTGCGCATCGGCGCGGCGGCGGGGCTGATCGGCGCGTTGTCCTTTGCCAGCTTCGCCGTCCTATTGTGGCGGCGCATGCGGCAACACCTCAATCAAGTTACGCAAACCTCGGAGAAACAATGATGTTCAATACCAAGATCGCCGCACTTCTGCATGAAGAGCATGTGCATACGATCAAGGCATTGCAGGGGCTGGAAGAGTACCTGCTGACCCAGACCAGCCGCCGCTTGCCCGATCTGGCCGACGCCAAGGTGCGGGCGCTGCTGGAAGATATGCTGCTGTCGGTCGCCGCCGAGGTCGAACGCCATTTCGGCTTTGAAGAGAACCACTTGTTCCGTGTTTTGATCGAGCAGGGCGAAGCCGGCATCGCCGCTTTTCTGACCGAGGAGCACGCCACCATCCTGCCTTTGGCACAAGATCTGGCGGTTCAGGCGCGCGCGGCGTTGGCGGGCGAAGGCTTCACCGCCGAAGGCTGGAAAGAGTTCCACCGCAGCGGTATCGAGCTGTGCGAGCGGGAGATCTTCCACATTCAGAAAGAGGAAATGGGCCTGCTGGCCGCGATCTCGATGTATGTCGATGGCGACGCCGACGCCCAACTAGCCGAGATTTACAAGGCGCTGGTGGCGGCATCCGAGGCGGCGTGATCCTTCGCCTCAGCGCCCGGCAAGCATGACCTGTTCCTCGGTCAGCTTGCCGTCGCGCAGGCGGAACACGCGGTCGAACAGCGCGAAGATCTTGTCGTCATGCGACACCACCAGCACGGCGGCCTGTTGTTCGCGGGCAACCTTGCGCAGCAGGCCCATGACGATGGCGGCGCGTTCGGAATCCAGGGCAGCGGTGGGTTCGTCGGCCAGGATCACGCGGGGAGTGTTGGCCAAGGCACGGGCGATGGCGACGCGCTGTGCTTCGCCGCCCGATAGCTCGCCGGGCATGGCGTCGCCACGATGTCCGGCCTCAAGATAGTCCAGCAAAGCCTTGGCACGCTTGCGGGCGTCGTCGGTTTTGACGCCGTTCAGATGCAGGGCGATCATCACGTTCTCGGTGGCGTCGAGGAACGGCAACAGGTTGTGGGTCTGGAAGATGAATCCGATCTTCTCGCGCCGGAGGCGGCGCAGATCCTTCATCACCCAGCGGCTGTCATAAACGATATCGCCATCCAGCATCATCCAACCGGAACTCGGCTCGGCGATACAGCCAATGACGTTCAACAG
>DATGZW010000610.1:0-3616 GCA_035297005.1 Patescibacteria group bacterium | reverse complement strand
TGGTGGTTCCGCCCGCTATGGGAGGGACTGACGCTGGCGATCCAGGTGCTGAGTTTCGCGCCGCTGATGCAGTCTGATTTCGTGCGAGTTTCAACCCTGAATCATGGCTGCGAAGACCCCTAAATGCGCTATAAAGCTATGATATATAGCGAAAAAATATGAAAAAGTACGATATCGTACGTTGACGGGATGGCGTTTCAGCCCCACCCTTTTGACATGTCGGCCGGATGCTAGATCGCGTAGCCGATAGCGAGATAAGCCATCGAGGAGAAGATTATGAAGCTCAGCGCCCGTAATGCCCTGAAGGGTAAGATTGAAAGCATCCACAAGGGTGCGGTGACCACCACCGTCAAGGTCGCCGTCGGCGAGGGCAACCACATCACTTCGTCGATCACCAACGAAGCGGCGGAAGAGCTTGGCCTCGTGGTCGGTGACACCGTCACCGCCATCATCAAGTCGTCCGACGTCATTATCGGTAAGTAAGCCGTCCGCCGGCTGGGCGTGGTCTCTCCACGTCCAGCCGCTGGTCTTGCTACTCTTCGCCGCCGCTGCGCAGGTGAATGTAGCTGCCGAAGCGGACGAATTCCTTCGGCGCCGCGCCGGCGTGAATGGCCAAGGCCAAGCCGTCGACATCGCGGACGACGAAGCCGCCCAAGACATCCAGCCCATAATCGAACAATCGTGGCGTCAACGGCGTTGCCGGACCGATCAAGGCGATGCGGGCATCGCGGGCCAGACGCAGAATGCGGGGCAGGCTGCGGTTGACCAAGGCTGATGAATTCACCACCACGGCCCCGCATCCCGGCAGCAAGGCGTCCATGGCCACCAGCGGATATTCGCCGGGGCGCGGATCGGCCTCGATCACCGAGGACTCTGGATACATCCCCTGCAAGCCGGGAAACGCGCCGATCACCACCACCTGACCAGCGCAATGGCGAAACGACTGAGTGCCATTGCCGGATGCGCCCTGGCTGTCGAAGCGGTTGTAATGGGCGTTGATGGCGGCGAGACCCAAAGCCATTTCGACCGGATCCCAACTGGCCGTCAGTTGCGCCAGACTGCGCAGGCCTTGCTGGGCCAGACGGGCGAACTGCGGCGCTAAATCGCGCGGACTGCGCGGCAGATAGGCCAGCCCGGCGCCATGTTCGCTTTCCACCATGATCCAGCGGCTGCCGGCGACGATCCGCTTGACCTCGGTGTCGGCGACGCCCAGCTCAAGATCGCGGTACAGGTTCTCCGGCCCCCACCATTGCCACAGCGCCCGCAGGCTGGGTGAGATCATCGCCCCGTCCGGTTTGATGGCGTCTTGCCATTTCTGCACGCAACGCCCGGCGATCGAGGTCAGGATCGGCATGCCTTGCGACGGCCCGCTCATCGTCGCATTGACGTTCTGCGCCGCCGCCTCAAAGGCGGCGAAACGGCTGATGACCACCAACTCGGCGTCCTCGCGCATGGCTTTGCGCAACAGCTTGATGCTGCTGCTGCGGTCGGCGGAAAAATTGATGCGCTCGCCCAGGTCGAAGAAGTCGATCTGCTGAGCGCAACCTTGCCCCATCGCCTCGCCGCAGGCGTTGTTGCGCTGAACCGCTCCCGCGACATGGAAGCCACGGTCGCGCAAAGTCAGGGCGAATTCCGCCAGCAAGCCATCGACCGGCACCGTCGGCTCATGCACCACCACGCCCGGCCTGAGCCAGGGCGCCTTGACCGGCGCCAGAACCGCCGGCGTTTGCCGTAAAGGCGCCGCGTCCGGGGATTGCCCAGAGAGGACACCAGACGCCTGCCTGCTCTTCGCCATCATGGTCTTGGCACTTTCTCTGTCCGTTTTGTCCGGATACCAGCTCCACCGGCCCCGGTATGCCCGTTCCACGCGTCGCAAAGGCCATGCCAAGCCAAGGCCGCGGCGGATGCGGCGCTTGTGTTGTCAAAGTCAGACGATGAAGGAACGCGTGCGTACGTTTCAGCGGAGATTCGTACGTCTTTGTCGAGCAGCGGCGGCTCTGGATGCCGACAGGCAAAAAGAAAGGGCCTCGCTGTTGCCAGCGAAGCCCTTGTCTTACTTGGTGGAGCCAATCGGGATCGAACCGATGACCTCTACAATGCCATTGTAGCGCTCTCCCAGCTGAGCTATGGCCCCGAATTCTGGGACGCGGTAGGCACCGCGTGGAGCCGGAACATATGGATTTCGGAGGGGGCGTGCAAGCGAAAAATTCACCAGCTTCCGATATCTTTTTTCCGGCCTGTCTTCAGACCTCGTCTTCGAGGCCTTCGTCCAGGTGCTCCATCACTTCGGCCATGTCGTCATCGTCCTCGCCCAGGTCCGAGGCGTCTTCGATCAGGCCGCTTTCGTCGTCTTCGCCGCCGTCGATGGCATCGATGGCGCCTTCTTCCTCTTCGGCGACGTCGAGCCCTTCGGCTTCAACCTCGATCTCGACCGCTTCGTCATCCACGACGGCTGGCACAATCTTCGGCTCGGCGGCGGCGGCGGCCGGCGAGCGGCGGGACGTCTTAAACGTCACCTCCGGCTCGACCGTCGACGCACATTTCGGGCAGACGATCGGCGAGCGCATCATGTCATAGAAGCGGGCGCCACAGCTCTGGCAGGTGCGCTTGGCACCCCATTCCGGTTTCGACACCCGTGTCCTCCTCGAATACGCGACTCTTTGGTTCGTCGGGCCATTTGCCACGATCCCCCCCGCGTGTCAAAACGAAAAATAGGCGAAGGCGTCGACCGACCATCTTATAGGGGCGGCGCTAGGGCCTACCTTGCTCCCCGCTCCTGTGCTACAGACGCCTCTTCACGCCGTTTCAGACCGCCCGAGGCCCCGCCCATGCAGCCCACACCCTTAATGTCCGTCGCCGCCCAACCGCTGACCGGTCAGGTGCGGGTTCCCGGCGACAAATCAATTTCGCACCGCGCCTTGATGTTCGGCGCTTTGGCCATCGGCGAAAGCACGGTCGAAGGCCTGCTGGAAGGCGAGGACGTGCTGCGCACCGCCGAGGCCATGCGCCGTCTGGGTGCCGAGGTGGTCCGCCGCCCCGATGGCACCTGGGTGCTGCATGGGCGCGGCGTCGGTGGGTTGGCCGAACCCGACGATGTCCTCGACATGGGCAATGCCGGCACCGGGGCGCGGCTGCTGATGGGGCTGGTCGCCACCCACCCCTTCACTTCGATCTTCACCGGCGACGCCTCGTTGCGCTCGCGCCCGATGAAGCGGGTGTCCGAGCCGCTGTCGCGCATGGGCGCGGGTTTCGTCGGACGCAGCGGCGGACGGCTGCCGATGGCGGTGATTGGTACGGCGTCTCCCATTCCCCTGACCTATGAATTGCCGGTGCCGTCGGCCCAGGTCAAATCGGCGGTGCTGCTGGCCGGTCTCAACACTCCTGGTTCCACCACCGTCATCGAACACGAAGCCACCCGCGACCACACCGAATTAATGTTGCGCGGCTTCGGCGCCGATGTCCGCGTCGAGAGCCTGCCGCAGGGCGGGCGAGCCATTACTTTGATCGGCCAGCCGGAACTGATCGGCCGCGCGGTGGTGGTGCCTGCCGACCCGTCCTCCGCCGCCTTCCCGGTGGTCGCCGCCTTGCTGGTGCGCGACTCGGTGGTGACGCTGAC
>DATGZW010000609.1:0-8491 GCA_035297005.1 Patescibacteria group bacterium | reverse complement strand
TGTTGCATTTGTGTAATCATGTGTAACATTTCATGTCATCCCCACATCGGCCAAGCATCGGCCCATCCTCGGCAGCCGCCTTACCCCACCGGCAGCATAAACCGGAACACCGCACCCCTATCCACCACCTCGGCCAAGCTTACCTCGCCGCCATGCAGTTGAAGAATCCGCTGCACGATGATCAACCCCAACCCGCCGCTGTGCCGCGCGTCGCGGCGCCAGCCCGAGGCGCGGGTGAACAGGCCGTCGCGCAGGGCTGCAGGGATGCCGGGGCCGGTGTCGGCGACGTCCACCAGCACGCGGTCGGGCAACACCCGTATGGCCACGGCGATATGGGTGCCGGGCGGGGTGTGGCGGATGGCGTTGTCCAGCAGATTGGTCAGCACCCGCTCGATCATGCCCAGATCGGCGCGCACGCTGGGCAAAGCGGGGGGGATTTCGGCCGACAGGTGCTGTTGGCGGGCCTCGGCGGCCAGTTCGAACTTTTGCAGCACATCCTGCACCAGATCGGGCAGAGAGAAGGTTTCCAACTCCGGCTGCACCAGCCCGGATTCCAGGCGGGCCAGTTCGAACAGCTCCTGCGCTAGCCGCCCGACCTTGGCGCTTTGGCTCAGGGCGATGTCCAGATAGCGCTGGCGTTCGGCCGGGCTCAGGCTGTCTTCCTTCAGGCGCAGGGTCTCCAGATAGCCGTGCAGCGAGGTCAGCGGCGTGCGCAGATCGTGCGAGATGTTGGCGACAAGGTCGCGCCGCTGCTGGTCCTGGCGGGTCAGTTCTCGCCATTGCTCGCCGATGCGCCGGCCCATTTGGGCGAAGGCGGTGCGCAACATGGCGATGTCGTCGCCGCCGTCATCGGCTTGCAGCGGCAGGGCCGCCGCCGCCTCGCCGTTGGCATCGAAGCCGCGCACGGCTTGGGTCAGCGCGCGCAATGGCCGGGTGATCAGCCGGAACGCCACCAGCCCCATCAGCAGCCCCAGCAATGCCACCAGCACCGTGGCCCACAGCGTCGTGCGCAGAACCGCGTCATCGGCGAGGCGGGCGGACAGCGCATCGCGGGTCTCGCCCTGCAAGATGACATAGACGAAGCCGGCTGGTCGGCCATCGACCTGCACCGGGGCGGCGCTGAACACCTTGCTGGCCTCGGTGCTGCGCGGATCGTCGCCGAGCACTGGCAGCGAGTCTCCGGCCAGCAGGCGGCGGATCGGCGCCAGATCCACCCGGTCACGTTTCAGATGTCCCGGCGGCGCGGCATTGCCGACGATGCGTCCATCATTGTCCAGCAGGTAGACTTCGACCGACGGGTTGACCGCCATCAGCTTGTCAAACAACCCGCGCACGGCGTCTGGCCGCCAGCCGTCGGCGTCCATGAGCTGCGCGGTGCCGGCGATATGCGCAGACAGCCTCGCCGACAACTGCTGCGCCACCGCTTGCTCGTGGCGCGTGCTGGATTGGATTTGCAACCACACGGAAATGCCGCTACAGGCCAGCAACAGCACGGCAAACACCAATGACAGCCGTTGCGCCAGGGTCAGCCGGGCCATCATTTGTCTCCACTGGAGGGCGGGGTGGCGGCGAATTTGTAGCCGTGACCCCAGACGGTCAGGATGCGCTGCGGCGCGGCGGGATCGGCCTCGATCTTGGTGCGCAGGCGGTTGATGTGGGTGTTGACGGTGTGCTCGTAGCCGTCATGGCTGTAGCCCCAGACCTCGTTGAGCAGGCTGAGCCGCGAGAACACCCGGTCGGGATGGCGGGCGAAGAAGTACAGCAGGTCGAATTCGCGCGGGGTGAGGTCCAGCGGCTTGCCCTCCAGCGCCGCCGAGCGGGCCAGCGGATCCAGGGTCAGGCCGTGGCATTCCAACTGGCCGGCATCCAGGCGGGCGTTGTGGGCCAGGGCGTCGGCGCGGCGCAGCAGCGCTTTCGCCCGCGCCACCAGTTCCAGCATCGAGAACGGCTTGGCCAGATAGTCGTCTGCCCCCAGTTCCAGCCCGAGGATGCGGTGTACTTCGCTGGAGCGGGCGCTGGTGATGATGATCGGCACATAGCGGGCCATGGCGCGCGCCCGCTTGCAAATCTCCAACCCATCGACGCCCGGCAGCATCAGGTCCAGCACCAGCAAATCCCAGCGGCCTTCGCCCAGCATGCGCATGCCGGCATGGCCGTCGGCGGCATGTTCCACCGCATAGGATTCGTCGCGCAGATGCATGCGCAGCAGTTCGGCGATATGCGCGTCGTCTTCGACGATCAGGACACGCTTGGGTCGGTCCATGAAGGGTTCCTGTCACGCTGAATAGGACAGCATAGTCCCTCATTTCGACCGGCGGCAGGTGTCACGCGTGCCTATCCGGTTAAAACAGACACCCTGCTATATGTAGACCGTTCGGTGCCGCCGTATCGACACCGCCCGATCAGTCGTTCATGACCCAGTTCGGATATTGGAATTGAGTGCCGCGGCATCAAACGGAATTCCGCTTTCGGCTGCCAATTAAACGGCCTGGGCTTCCATTGCCCGGCGTCGAAATTCCATCGGGTTGGCGACCCCCGGAATTGGCGCCTGAGGGTTGCCAGCGCCAGAGACGATGAGCGAGCCGAAGCCAAACAGGCGTCCGATCACCCCTTGGTGAACCTGTATACTTTCGACCTTGGCAAGGTGCATCTCAATGGTGTTCCGCCGGATAAAGCCGAATTTCGCGATGACTCGCTTATTGGTCACGGCTAGTTCGGTGGAAATGTACCGCAGGATTGCGGAAATCCAGAACAGCAGGCCGAGGCCGTAAACCGGCAATAGGATGAGTCCCAACAGAAAAAGAGGCAGTAGCGACCACATGCTAATTTTTGATTCGCAGATAACGCGTTCGTCCCCCAACAGCGTCCCATTGATATAGCTGCCCATCGTCACATCCCTTGCGATTATTACCAATAAGTGCGGCACATATGAACCATATAGCTCAACCAATCAAGGGGTGTGTGATGTCTAGCAATACTCTTGGGATGCTGTAAACGACTGGCGCAACCCATTTTATGGGTGATGGGTGTCCCCTCCTGTGTACAGCCCCGCCATTCAAGGGAGCGAGGGAACGCGCACCGACTGTGAAGGCTCCGTCATTCGGCCCCGGCTGTCGGCGCTCTTACCCGACCGAGGGCGCGCAGAAAGGGTTCTGTCCGGCCCAGCGCCCGCGCCAGGACGATGCCGCCTTGGATGTCGGCGACCATCTGTTCGGACGCAAACAGCGCTTGCTCGGCGGGCATGCCGTCTTTGGCCAGCGTTTCGGCCAGGGTGTCGATCCATCGCTCGAAAAAGCCTTCGATCGCCGCGCCGAACTGGTCGCGGGACGCGCCGAGACCCATTAGGGCTGGCAGGCAGACCTTGGCCCCCGAGGCAAAATAGCTCTCCAAGGCGCGGCTCATCGCGGCAAGGCCGTTGGCGGCGGTCGTGGCTTCGCGCAGGGGTGCGAACACCATGGCCTCGAACAGCCGCTCGACATGGGCTAGCACAGCTTCGGCCATTTCACCCTTTCCGCCGGGAAAGTGGTGGTACAGGCTGCCCTTTTGCAGGCTGGTGGCTTGCATCAAATCGACGAGGCTGGCTCCTTCGAAGCCCTTTTGCCGAAAGACTTCCAGCAGGCGATCCAGCATTTCCTCGCGGCTGAGGGCGGATTTGCGCATCAGCTTGCAGGCTTTGGAACAGGCAGCGGATAGGCTGTGCGCGGCGGCAGATGATGCAGCGTCAAGGCGCAAAGGACCAGGGCCACGCTGCCGGCCAGCACCGGGAAAACCACGAAGCTCCAACCCGGATGAGCCAGCAGAACGACGATTGGATCGGCTCCGGCGGGCGGATGCGTCAGGCGCAGCAGATGCATGGCGGCGATGGCCAAGCCGACCGCCAGCCCCAGTGACCACCATTCGGTGGGCGCGACCGACGCAACCGCCAAGCCGATCAGGGTGGATAGAACATGCCCGCCCACCACGTTGGCCGGTTGGGAGAATGGAGAGCCGGGCGCGGAAAACAACAGCACGCACGTCGCCCCCAGCGGCGCCATCAGCCACACGACCCCGCTTTGATGGCTAAGCCAGGCGACAAGGGCAATGCCGAGTACTCCGCCCAACCCGGCCTTGAGTGCTGCGGCGGCGGGGGAAGAGGGTTGATGGCGATGAATCAGGCGTCGCATGGGGCATCCCTTCTTAACATACCGACCGGTCGGTAATGTATGGGGCGCCGGCCATGCGGTCAAGGGTTGGCTTCGGTCAGCGGATCCTCAGTGGCCGCTGCTGCGGATCAGCCGCTTGTTCAGCTTGCGGGCCAGCAGGTCGCCCAGGCTTTGCACGCCTTGCACCAGCACGATCAGCACGGCGACCACGGCGGCCATGACCTCGGGCTGGAAGCGCTGATAGCCATAGCGGATGCCCAAATCGCCCAAACCGCCGCCGCCGACCGCGCCGGCCATGGCGGAATAGCCGATCAGGCTGACGATGGTGATGGTCAATCCGCCGATCAGGCTGGGCCAAGCTTCGGCGAGCAGCACCTTGGTGACGATTTGTAAGGGCGAGGCCCCCATCGCCTGAGCCGCTTCGATCAGGCCGGGATCGACCTCGCGCAGCGAGGTTTCCGCCTGACGGGCGACGAAGGGGATGGCGGCAAGGGTCAGCGGCACGATGGCCGCCGCCGTGCCGATCGAGGTGCCGACGATCAACCGGGTCAGCGGAATGATCGCCACCAGCAAGATGATGAACGGGGTCGAACGGGTGGCGTTGACGATGCCGCCCAAGGTCTTGTTGAACAGCGGATGCTCCAGGATATGGCCGCGTCCCGTCACCACCAGCACGATGCCCAGCGGCACGCCGATCAGCCCGGCGATGCCGCCCGACACGGCGACCATGAACAGGGTCTCCCACAGGGCGTCAAGCAACAGCTCGATCATCATCGGCGACATGGCCCAGAACCTCCGTCTTCAGGTGTTTGGCGTGGATGTAATCCAGCGCGGCGGCGACATCGGCGGGCGCGCCGATGGCTTCGACGACGATGTTGCCGTAAGGCGAGCCCTGGATGGCGTCGACATTGGCTTGCAGGATGTTCAGCAGGACATCGAATTGGCGCACCACCTCGGCGATGACCGGGGTGTTGGCCGAAGGGCCGGTAAACAGGATGCGGATGATTGGGCGGCTGGCGGCGGTCGGGGCGGCACGCAGACGGTTCCGCAGGCCGGGCGGCAAGTCGCGGTCGATGACGTCACGGACGAAGCTGCGGGTAACCTCGGCGGTGGGGGCGGTGAAGACGTCGAAGATGGTTCCCAACTCGGCGACTTCGCCTTGGTCGAGCACGGCGACGCGGTCGCAGATTTCCTTGATGACCGGCATCTCGTGGGTGATCAGCACGATGGTCAGGCCGAGCGTCTTGTTGATGTCTTTGAGCAGCGCCAGAATCGACTGAGTGGTCTCCGGGTCGAGCGCCGAGGTCGCTTCGTCGCACAGCAGCACCGACGGCTTCGAGGCCAAGGCGCGGGCGATGCCGACGCGTTGCTTCTGCCCGCCCGACAACTCGGCGGGGTAGCGGCCGGATTTGTCGGTCAGCCCGACCAGCGCTAGCAAGGGTTCGATCTCGGCGCGGATGTCGGCTTTCGACTTGCCGGCCAGTTCCAGCGGAAAGGCGACGTTGTCATAGACGGTGCGTGACGACAGCAAATTGAAGTGCTGGAAGATCATGCCGATGTCGCGCCGGGCTTCGCGCAGGGCTGCCCCCGTCAGCGCGGTGATCTCGCGGCCATGCACGGTGACGCGGCCCGAGGTCGGGGTTTCCAGCAGGTTGATGCAGCGCACCAGCGTGCTTTTGCCGGCCCCCGAGCGGCCGATGATGCCGAAGATCTCGCCCTGGCGGATCGACAGCGAGACTCCCTTAAGGACCGGCACCGGCTGCCCGGCGCCTTTGAAGACCTTCACCAGATCCTGGATTTCAATCATGGAACAGAAACTCCGCCGCCGGGAGAGAACCCCTCTCCCGGTTGCTGTGCTTGATTACCAAGTGGTCAGGATAGTGCCGTTGAAGCGTTTGGCGATGAACTCTTTGATCTCGGGCGAACGATACAGCGCGATGAAGCGCTTGATGGTGGCGTTGTCCTTGTTCTTGGCGCGGACGGCGAACACCAGATTCCAATTGGTGTTGGCGTCTTCCAGCAGCAGCGCCTTCTTCGGCTCCAGCCCGGCGGAGATGGCGTAGTTCAGGCTGACCACCGAGAAATCCAGGTCGTCGAGGGCGCGCGGCAGTTGGGCGGCGTCGAGTTCCTTGATCTTCAAATGCTTGGGGTTCTCGACGATGTCGAGCACCGTGGCGTTGATGCCAGCACCGGGCTTGATCTTGATCAGACCGGCCTTTTCCAGAAGCTCCAGCCCGCGCGCGCCGTTCGACGGATCGTTGGGGATGGCGGTGGTGGCGCCGTCCTTGATCTCGGACAGGCTGGTGATGTGCTTCGAATACAGGCCGAAGGGCACGATGATGGCCTTGCCGACCGACACCAGATCATAGCCGCGCTGAGCCACCTGATTGTCCAGATAGGCTTGGTGCTGGAACACGTTCAGATCCAGATCGTCCTGAGCCAAGGCGGCATTGGGCAGAGTCCAGTCAGTGAACTCGATGACGCGGGCGTCGATGCCGTCCTTCTTCGCCAATTCGCTGGCATAGCGCAGGATCTCGGCATAGGGGCCGGCGCTGACGCCGACTTTCAACACTTGCAAATCCGCCGCCTGAACGCTGGCGCTGCCTGCGAAAATCGTTCCCGCCAGCGCTACGGCCGTCAAAAGCTTCCGAAACATCGCATGGTCTCCCGATCCGTTGACCGGGCACGCCCGGCTAATCAACACATTAAACTGTTAATATCAACCTATTGTACAATGCATATGCGTGTCAATGATTCCAGTGCGATCAAATTCACCGGACAATCATGCGGCGGACGCCTCTTGACATACAGCTATGATCCGTAAATTCTCTGCGATCCTCATTCGCGCCTGAGATTTCGGAGAGCAAAGCATGTCGGTGGAGATCAAATCGGTGGCCGTGATCGGCGGGGGCACCATGGGCAGCGGCATCGCGGCCATCTGCGCTGCGGCAGGGCGGGCGGTGCTGTTGCTGGAAACCGATGCGGCGGCGGCGCAAAAGGCGCTGGGCCGGGCTTTGGCGACGGCGCAAAGTCCCGAAGAAAAGACCCTGATGGAAGGTCTGATCCGCACCGGCACGGTGGCCGAGGATCTGGCGCAAATCGCTGGTTACGACTGGATTTGCGAAGCCATCATCGAAGATTTGGAGGCTAAACAGGCGCTATTCGCCAAGATCGAGCCGCTGCGCCGCGCCGGCTCGGTGGTCAGCACCAACACCTCGGGCATTCCCCTGCGCGACATTACCGCCGGCCTGCCCGACAGCCTGCGCCGCGACATCGTGGTGACGCATTTCTTCAACCCGGTACGGGTGATGCGCCTGCTGGAGATCATCCCCGGAGCCGACACCACGCCGCAGGCCCGCGATGCCCTGGCGCATTTCTGCCGCGAGGTGCTGGGCAAAGGCGTGGTTTACGCCAAGGACACGGTGAACTTCATCGGCAACCGTATCGGCTGCTTCTGGATGCTGGCGGGGCTGCACAAGGCCAAGCAGGCCGACGGCCTGAGCATGGAAACCATCGATGCGCTGATGGGCGCGCCGGTCGGCTTGCCGTCCACCGGGCTGTACGGGTTGATCGATTTGATCGGCCTCGACGTGATGGACTTTGTCGGCAAAAACCTCGCGGTCAACCTGCCGCAGGGCGATGCCGGGCAAGCCTTCACTGCGTTCCCCGCCACCGAACAAGCCATGCTGGAACGCGGGCAGTTAGGCCGCAAATCCGGAGGCGGCTTCTATCGCGTGCTGAAGCAGGCCGATGGCAGCAAGCTGAAAGAGGTGTTCGACCTGACCGCCCAAGCCTGGCGCACCGTGCAGCCAGCCACCTTGGCCGCCGCCCATGCCGAAGCGCGCGATCTGATCTTCGCCGACGACGCCGAGGGCCGTTTCACCTGGGATCTGATGGGCGGCACGCTTCTTTATGCCGCCGAACTGGTGCCCGACATCTCCGACGACGTCGTCAATGTCGATCGGGCCATGCGTTGGGGCTTCGCCTGGACGCGGGGACCGTTCGAGTTGCTCGACCAGATCGGCCCGGCCCGAGTCATCGCCCGCCTGGAAGCCGCCGGCCAGCCTTTGCCGAAGATGCTGGCGGTGCTGAAAGCGGCGGGAGCAGAGAGCTTCTATCGTGATGGTCAGTTCCTGGGGACCGACGGGCAGTATCACGCGGTTCCGGCGGAGTAGGAGCATCCCCACATTACCGTCGTGCGCGGGCTTGTCCCGCGTACCCACGCCGTTCCACCGGCACCGTGCCGGACGGAGGGGCGTGGATGGCCGTGACAAGCACGGCCATGACGGTGAATGGTGAATTAAGTCATGGGTTTGCGTTCTGAGTCGGCTCGCTTCTAAAGCCCCGCA
>DATGZW010000608.1:0-3210 GCA_035297005.1 Patescibacteria group bacterium | reverse complement strand
CAGCCGCGCCGCTTGGTCGTTGAGTTGCGACGCCATGCCGTTCACCTCGACAGCTGAAGTTTCGATCCCGCGCGACGCCTGCACCACACCCCGCGCATTCGACGAAACCTCACCCATGGTGGCGACAGTGCCATGCACATGGCGGCTGATTTCGCTGGTGGCCGCCGATTGCTGCTCGGCAGAAGCGGCGATACTGGCGGTGACGCCGTCGATTTCCTTGACGCCAAGGACGATCTTGGCGACCGCCGCCACCGAATCCTTAATCGCTGACTGGATGGTAGCGACCTGATTGGCGATATCGTCGGTGGCTCGGCCGGTCTGCGTCGCCAGATTCTTGACCTCGCCCGCCACGACGGCAAAGCCCTTGCCGGCGTCGCCGGCGCGCGCCGCCTCGATGGTGGCGTTCAGAGCCAAAAGATTGGTCTGGGCGGCGATGTCGTTGATCAGCTTGACCACTTCGCCGATGCGCTGGGCGGTGTCGGCCAACTCGCCGATGGTGCGGTCGGTGAAGCTGGCGTCCGCCGCCACTTCCTTGCTGCGGCGGGCGGCGTGGCTGGTCTGGCGCGCCACTTCATTGACCGACGACGACAGCTCTTCAGTGGCCGAGGCGACCGCTTGCAGGCTGGCGGTGGTACAGTCGGTGGCGACGGTGGTTTCATCGGCCAGACGCGACACTTCCTTGATGCCCTTGGTCAGCGCCTCCGCCTCGTCATGCAGGCTCTTGGCGTCCTGCGACAGGCTACTGGACAGACCGCCAACACTACTTTCCAGACTGCCGGCCAGTTCGACCATGGCCTTCGAGCGGCTTTCCGTCTCACGCGATTTCAGGATGTCGGAAAGTTCGGTGAAATAGCAGAACAGAATGGCGCGATCCTGCACGTTGACGGAAACCAGCGATACCAGCACCGGGAAGTCGCTACCGTCGCGGCGGCGATGCACCCATTCGAAGCGGTTGTTGCCATTGCGGATGGCGGCCTTGATCATCTCGGACGCTTTTTCGCCGGAAGCGCTGCCATCCGGCTGGGTCGGCGGCGACAGGGTGCCGGGGTTGACGTTGCACATCGCCTGCTTGTCGGCATAGCCGAACATGCGCACACAGGAGTCGTTGCATTCGATAATGCGCCCATCGGATATCGCCCACAGGGCGTTGGTCGAGCGATCGAAGAAGGTCTGCTTGACCGCCGAAACAAAATCAGGCCGGCGGCCAGAGGAAGAAAACAGCATACCAAACCATCCTTCGCGACGAGATCAAACGGGACTATCCCATAGGTCATACCCACAGGTCATAGTAGCGCAAACACGCAGACCGGAGAATGCGGAAATAAGCAGGGGCGGCGCGGGTCCGTCAGGTGGAAAATGCCAGATGATATTTCCAATATCTCCAAGGTAATGCGAGAGAGAGCCACCCCCATTACGAATGCAACTCCGCCAGATGGAGGCGTTGCCGGGTATCGATATTATCTATAAACACCAATGATCCCCTCGACTAATCCTGGATGGCGTCATGTCCTTTCGAACCTCCGGTGAACGTCGGCTTGAAATCCGCTACACAACCAATAATCGCGTCAGTATACTTCGCCCCGATGGACGCCGTCATTTTGGTATTGTCAGGGATTTCAGCGCGCATGGATTGCTGGTCGCGCTCATCGGCAGCACCCCACCCGGCCCCGGCGAAAGGTTCGACGTTTGTCTGGGAAAACGCCATTTTTCCTGCCAAGGACTGGTGACCGACGCCCATGGAGTCCATTGCCGGCTCACGCACGGGCTAACCCAGGATGCGATGTGGCTGTTCCACCCGCTTCACCCCATGGCGACGGGCGCGCTGCAAATCGACATCGACGCCCGCAGGCGGGGCGAGCGCGTGTAATGAAAAGTTCAAGCCATCATCACAATTAATCGTATATACATCATGTATAAACTCACTCGCGAACGCAGCCTATAAATTGGGGCTACGTCAAGGCGGAGTGGATCATGACGATCATTCTTGACGATGCTCCCAACGATGTTCGCTTGATGCTGACATTGGAGGTTCTCAGCTCCCCCAGGATCGGTATCTACGAGCTGTGCAATCAAGTTGAACAGCGTCTTGACCGCGCCGCGTTCCATCGCGTGCTGGTGTGGGCAGATCGTTACTGCGACCGGATCGGTTACCAGCGGCAATTGCGAAGCTACTGAGGCTCACGCCCCTCGCCCACCCAACACCCGTTCGGAAATACCCGACACGGCGAAGCGCAGGCGGCGCTGCACCCGCGTCCACGCCGTCGTTCGCCGGCGGACGTCGGACCAGTCGATCATCGAATCGTTCAGATTGTAATCGCCGCGCTGCGCGTCGGGGATGTCGTTGACCTCGATGCGTTGAATGAGGTGCGGCAGTTCCCGATAGAAGCGATCCGAGCGGAAGGCCGGGTGCACACTCCACATCCCCTGGCCCGAGCCCAGGAAATCGACGCGGCGCAGGCCTTTGGCGCGCATCAAAGCGGTCATGCAATCCTCAAGCGCCAGATAAGGCGGCGTGTTGTTGATGAACGAGCTGAGCAGCATGAGGCCTTTGGGCGGCATCAGCGGGATTTTGTCGTCTCCGTTCAGGAAACGGCGGCGGTCCAGGATGAAGACCCTGGTGCTGATGGTGTCGAAGCTGTGGCGGAACCGCTCGAAATCGCTGGATGCCGCCGTCTGCGTGGTCAGCCGGCCATCGGCGCGGGGCGGGCCGGCCAGGGGATTGCAGGCCAGGACATCCCTGTTCCGTTCCAACATGGCCACCGCTTCGGCGATCCAGCAGGGCGAGCCGCCGCCATAAAGGATGTCGGAATCCATGTGGAAGACATAGTCGCTGCGAGCGCGGAACAAGCCGTATAGATAGGGGTAAAAGGGACTGCCGTTTTCCGCCTTTTTGGGGATGAAATCGCCGCCGATGAATGCCCGCGCCACTTCGGCCATCGCGGCGGCGGAATAATCGACATCGACAACGCTGGCCTGTGGGAAGTCGGCGCAGACGCTTTCCAGGTAGCGGCGCAGCTCGGCCCGCGCCTCGGCATAGTTGCCCACCGCATAGCGGCTGGCGCGGCTTTGGTGGGTGTCCAGGGTGAACTGAATCTCATCCACCTGCCCGCCCAGCATGCGCAACTGGTGCGGCAAAGTTTGCGGGACATGGCGGATGTCCAGCGCCGCCATGTTGATTTGGAGACACACATTCGTTCCGCTCATTGAAGT
>DATGZW010000607.1:0-10529 GCA_035297005.1 Patescibacteria group bacterium | reverse complement strand
TTCGTAGGCGCCGACGCCATACCAGAAGTCGCCGTCATGAATCACATAGGCGTGCTTTTTCATGATCTCTTGCGTGGTCGGGTTGCGCCACTTGAAATCGACCCAGCCGGTGGCGGGCACGCTGACGATTTCCTTGATGAGTTCCTTGCCGTCGGCGTCCTTGAGGCCGATCAACGGCTTGTTGATCATCGCCGAATTGGCCCCGTGCGACAGGCAAACGCCATCCTTGTTGTAGACGAACACGTAGAGATCGCGATCCTTGAAACCGTCCGAGCCGGCATTGAAGGCGGCGAAGGCCTTGTCTTGGCCGTTGGCCTTGAGGAAGGCGACGGCATGCTCGGTCATCGCCTTGGCTTCGTCTTTACTGCCGAATTCCGCCGCCGAGGCTTGGCCGCATAGAAGAAATCCCACCGCAAGGCACGTCAGCATGTGAATGAGTCTGCGCATCATAAACTCTCCCTTGTGACCGTCTTACCCGCAGAGGACGGTCTATTGGCTTTTCCTGCGGCAGTATAGGCCCGTTCTCGTCTTCCGGGAAGCGACGCCTCGTCTTGGTCAGGCTAGGATTTCAAACGTCTTATTGGCTTCGGTCAATTCCAGCAAGCGCGAGACGCCTTCGCGCGGCGAGGCCAAGGACAGTTTGGCGTTGATACCGGCCAAGTCTTCCTGGGCGATGTACAGCAGTCCCAAGCCGACGGAGTCGATCCCCGACAGCGCCGCCAGGTTGAACACCACGCTACGCGGCGACAGCTTGACCACGCTGTCAAGAAGACCGTGAAAATCCTCGTTGGCGGCGAAGTTCAGCGATCCCTCAAGCGCCACCTGCACGGCGCCGTTATTGTTGGTTATTTTATATTTCATCGTGGGTTTACTCCGGCCGCAGAAAACATGGGGGACCACGCTGGTTGGGGAGAGGGCATCGGCACCGGAACGCGGGCGTCATGCGGAAAGGCGTCCGGCCATGCCGGAAGAGGGGTGGGAAAACCCACAATTCCGCCCTGGGGAGAGCTCATCATCACCTCACGCCTTCGGCCCTGCCGAAACAGGCCTTAACTCCCCCGCCTGCCCCCCGGCCGTCGCCGTCCGAGGAGCATCAATCCCACCTTCAAACTACTCTTTTCGGAGGAGGCGAGGCAACCGATGAAATGCGGCGGGGGAGGGTGGAGAGGCGTAACCATTCCTTGACGACCGTCAAGTTATCGTCTCCCAGATGTTCCGTTAGGGAAAATATTCCGGCTTGAAATGGTATACGCCTTGATCGGCATCAATCCACGGCAAGACCAGAGGCTTTAAAAATGCCCGACCGGCCGATCCCGCTTCGCACCGCTCTAGCAGCGGCGGCGAGATCGTGTTTCTATACGCCCACTGCTCCAGCAACAGTACACAGGCAGGACATGACCGCGACCGTGAGCAAATGGCTTCCCGCTGCCGCCGGCACGGAAGAACATTTCATCATTGCCAAGCCCGACGGGCATGGAAGCTTCGCCCGGCAGGTCGATCAGACGTTCGATCTCTATCAGACCGCTCTGGCGGACCTTGGCTTGGATGCCGCATCGGCGGTGACCGCCACGGTGTTCCTGTCGGATTCGGCCAATCAGGAAAGCGAGCTGCGCCAACATCCCGCCTTCCTCCGTCTGGCCGCAGGCGGCGGCGCGGTCACTGTGATCCAGCAGCCGCCAGCCGATGCTAAACTAGGTCTGCTAGTCTACCACGCGCCGCGCCCACAGGGCGGCAGCCGCCGCAGCCTCACAAGCGTTGCCGGAGCCGCCGCGACTGCCGCCGGGCTGGTGGTGACTGCTGGGGACTATGAATTCAGCTATCTGCGCAACCTGCTGTCGTCGGGCCAAGGCGATGCCGGCATGCAGACCGACGACTTGCTTGGGACTCCCGGCTGCGGCGCGCAAAGCAACGGCACGGCGTTGGCTCAAGTGGTGCGCACCTGGCTGTACATCAACAACATCGACACCAATTACGCCCCCATTAGTACCGCCCGCAACGCCCTGTTCGAGCGCTTTGGCATCGACGAGCACAGCGGCTTTCCGGCCAGCACCGGCATCGAGGGACGCTCGGCCGACCACCGCGACTTGCTGTTGCTCGACGTTCTGGCCATCAAGGGCTTGCAGCCCGGTCAAAGCCAGGGCATGGAGGTCACCACGCATATGAATTCGACGGTCGAATATGGCGTGACCTTCGAGCGTGGCCGCGCCGTGACCTTCGGCGATCGCCGCCATCTGTATATCTCGGGCACCGCCAGCATCGACAACAAGGGGCAGATTCTCCACCCCGGCGACGTCGGCCGCCAAACTGAACGCGCCGTCGAGAACGTCGGCGCGCTGTTGGCCGCCAGCGATGCGGCGCTGACCGACATGCGCTATCTGTTGGTCTATCTGCGTGACAGCGTCGATGCCGATGCGGTCGAGGCGGTCATCGCCGCCAGCCCGCTCGCCACCGTGCCGCGCATCATCGTCCGCGCTCCGGTCTGCCGTCCCGGCTGGCTGGTCGAAATCGAGGGCGTGGCCATCGACGGCAAAGGCGACCCGCGCTTCGCCCCGTTCTAAAGTGTCAGGAAAGGATGCACAGCATGCCGATCAGTGAGGCGCCCTTTTCGGTGCTGGACGAGGCCGCGATCAAAGCCGCCGCCCTTGTCCGCGATCCCTACGACTATGCCTATGTTGATCAGGCCATGCCGCTCCGTCACAAGGACGAGGTGCTGGCCGACGCGCCGAAGATCCCGCAGCGCGGCACCTATGGCATTCCCAATCTGCGCTATGGGCCGAACTTCGACGCGGTGCTGAAAGACCTGCTCAGCCCGCGGTTTCAGCGTCTGGTCGAAGAGAAGTTCTCGGTCGATCTGAGCAAATGTTATCCGACCATCGTCATGATGGGCAACACCAGCGGCCATTACAACGAGGGTTACGCCCACCCCGACACCAAGCACAAGATCGTGACGGTGATCCTGGGTTTCAGCCCCGAATGGCCGTATGAGCGTGGCCGCCTGCGGGTGCTGCGCAGCAATTCCCGCGACGATGCCGCCTTCGAGTTCCCGCCGGAATTCGGCAAGATGCTGATGTTCCGTGTCTGCGACCATTCCTATCACGGCTTCTTGCCGCAAAAGGGCCAGCGCATGAGCCTGCAGTTCTGCTGGGTCGATTCCAAGTCCTACGCCCGCAAAACCTATCTGCGCCACAGCCTGAGCGCCTTTGCCAAGTCGATTCCCGGTCTGCGCACCCTCGTCGGCATGATGCCGCGCAAATTCCGCCGAGGCGGCGAATAAGCCGCCCCCATTTCCGCGAGGATTTCAGTCATGAGTCTTTTCAGCATCCCCGAAGCGGACAAGATCGCCCGCCATTTCCGCCGCGCCGTGTTGGATTGTCACCGCGACGAGACGCCCTATCTGCATTGGACCATGGACGAGGTGCTGCCCGAGGAGCTGTGCCTGGGGCTTATCAGCCTGCCCATCGCGCCCCTGCTGATGGACGATTGCGGCGGCGTGCGCGACCTGGAGAACGGCAAGCGAACCTTCGTCACCCCGTCGCTACGCTCGCGCTTCCCGCTGCTTGAGGAGTTTGCCCAGGCTCTGCAACGCCCCGACATCGCCAAACTGGCTGGCGAGACCTGCGGTTTCCACGTCGATGGCAGCTATCTGCGCATGGAATACATCCAAGACGTCGATGGCGCGTGGCTGGAACCGCATCACGACGTGCCGCAAAAGCTGTTCTCGATGGTCATTTATCTGTGCACCGGCCCCGACGCCAAGGATTGGGGCACCGACATCTATGACGACAAAAAGCAGTGGGTCGGGCGGTCTTCAGGGACGTTTAATTCCGGCACCATTTTCATTCCTGGCGAGAACACCTGGCACGGCTTCGAAAAACGCAAAATCATCGGCATCCGCCGCCTGCTGGAAATCAACTACGTGCATCCGTCGTGGCGGGACCGCGATCAACTGAGCTTCCCGGACCAGCCCATTGCGCTGAGGTGAGACCTGTTGGCGAGCTTGCGGCCGTCTCCGGGTAGGACTAGACTAAGTGGACTTAGTTCACTATGGGAGGCTGCCGATGCAGACCGTCAACATTCACGACGCCAAGACCCATCTGTCGCGGCTGGTCGAGCGGGCGGCGCAGGGTGAATCCTTCATCATTGCCAAAGCGGGCAAGCCGCTGGTGAAGGTCATGGCGCTTGATGCTCCGGCAGTTGGGCAAACGCGCCGTCTGGGCTTCCTGGCTGGACAAATCTCGGTGCCCGATGATTTCGACGAGATGGGAAGCGCCGAAATCGAACAGATGTTCGGCGGTGCTCCGTGAAGTTGCTGCTGGATACGCATTTGTTGTTGTGGGCGGCCGGACAACCTGACCAGTTGTCTGCCGCTGCTCGCAGCTATTTGGATGATCCGCTGAACGAGTTGTTCTTCAGCGCCGCCAGTTTGTGGGAGATCGCCATCAAGCGCGGCCTTGGCCGGGCTGATTTTCAGGTGGACGCCCGATTGCTGCGCCGAGGCTTGTTGGACAACGGCTATTCCGAATTGCCGGTAACCAGCGAGCATGCGGTCGCCATCGATGTATTGCCGTCCATTCACAAAGACCCCTTCGACCGCATCCTGGTCGCCCAGTCGATGGTCGAAGGAATCGTTCTGCTGACCGCTGATCCGCTGGTGGCTCAATATCTTGGTTCGATCCGAAAAGTCTGACAAAACGCGGGCCATGCCGACACATGGCCCGCGCCTTTCGTCATCTCAGCCGGCGTCGGGGAAGTCGGCGCCCAGAGTGGTGCCGCGCCATGCCTCCATCTCACCCGAGAACTCTTTGAACTTGGCGGCGATGGTGTCGTAAGCCGGACGTCCCAGCACCAGATGCAGGGGCGGTTCGGGGGCGGTGACGGCGGCGATGATGGCTTCGGCGGCGCGCACCGGGTCGCCGGGCTGTTGGCCGCTATAACCTTCGATGGCGGCGCGGCGGGCTCCGGCGGTGTCGGCATAATCGGCGATGGCGACCTTCGGCGTTTTCAGTGAACGCCCGCCCCAATCGGTGCGGAACGGTCCCGGCTCGACGATGGTGACCTTGATGCCCAGCGGCACGCATTCCTTGGCCAAGGCCTCGGACAGACCTTCGACGGCGAATTTGGTGGCGTTGTAATAGCCGATGCCGGGAAAGCCGACCAATCCGCCCATCGACGAGATGTTGACGACATGGCCGCGCTTGCGGGTGCGCATGCCGGGCAGCACCGCCTTGGTCACATTGGCCAAGCCGAAGAAATTGGTCTCGAACATGGCGCGGACCTCGTCGTCCTCACCTTCCTCGACCGCCGACAGATAGCCGTAGCCGGCATTGTTGACGACGATATCGACGGCGCCGAAGCGGGCTTCGGCCAGGGCCACGACCTCGGCGATCTGCGCCGGCAGCGTCACATCCAGCGCCGCCACCAGCGCGTCGGGATGGGTGGCGAATTCGGCCAGAGTGGTGGAATTGCGGGCCGTTGCCACGGCGCAGTGACCATGGCGCAGCACGGCGCGCACCAACTCGCGGCCAAAACCGGTGGAACAACCGGTAATCAGCCAAACAGGGGACGGTGTGTTCATGATGGCTTCCTTTTGCGCGGGGGGCTTCGATCCGGCTTCAGAGCATTATCCGAGGATCCGCAACAGTTGCCAAGCCCTGCATCCGGTGAGGAGCCAGGAGGGGCAACGCGTTGTGCAGGGCATATTGAAGATTGCAGTTGAATATCGACGCAGGGCAGTGTCTTTAGGTATCAATTGAAATACGGGAAAAAATACCCGTAGCCAAACAGGAAATGAGGCTCCCCGATGCTCTTGAAGATGATTCTCGATGCGAGAATTGGCGTGAAGCTGGCCGTCAGCGGCGCTTGCACGTTGTTGTTGGTCGGCGGCATGGCCGCCGTCACCTACACGTCGATCTCGGACATCCGGGAGCAAAGTTCCTTCATGCAGCGCGCCTCGGCGGTGGCGCTGACGGCTAAGGAAGCGCAGTTCCGCTTCATGGCCGCCGGCTACCAGAATCTGGCGATTGCCACCGGATGGCGGGCCGAGACAATCTCGGGCACCGCTAAAACCGCCACCGCGGAAGTCAATGCGGCGCTGACCGAGGTGGATCATGCCATCGACATCGCGGTCAAGGAGGATCGCAAGGACAGCCTGCGGCAAGCCAAGGGCTTCATGGAGCAATACGCCAAGGCCGCCGACGACGGCACCAAGCGGCGTTTGGAGCTGATTGATGCCTATCGCGGGCGCTTCCAGGGCGAAACCGACAAGTTGCAAGCGGATCTGGCTGGCAGTGTGGGCCGTCTGGCCGGCAATCCCCAGGCCATCGCCGCCATCGCTTCGCTGTCGGCGAGCCTGATCAAACATCAGCAGGCGATGGCCTTGCGGTTGTTGGGCGGCGATGACCCGTCGTTGGAGGCGGCGCGGGCCGCCTTGCTCGCCGCCAAGGACAAGCTGACCGGCGACGAACTGCACGGCTTGGCCGCTTCTGTCGAAAGCTACGATCTGGCCGCCGTCGAGTTGGGCCGTCTGGCCAAGCAATCCGACGAGGTTTGGTTCGGCACCGCGAAACCGGCGCGGGTCAAGGCGCAAGATACCCTGGCCGGGGCCAGCATCGCCGCCAGCGAACTCGCCGAAACCAGTGGCCAACAAGCTCTGTTGACCGCCGACGCGGCCATTCACGACTCCGTCGTCGTCAGCCTGTTGGCGCTGCTGCTGGTGTTCGGCGTGAACTTCACCTTCACCCGGCTGGTCATCAAGCCGATTCTGGCGCTGACCCAGGTCATGCTGCGGCTGGCGCATGGCGAGCTTGGCGTGGTGGTGCCGCCGGCACGCGGCGACGAGGTCGGCGAGATGACCTCGGCAGTGGCCGTGTTCAAGCGCAATGCCGAGGAAAACGAACGCCTGCGCGCCCATGAGGACAGCGAACGGGCCGAAGCCGAAGACGCCAAGCGCGCGGCGCTGCACAACATGGCCGAGACGGTCGAACGGGAAACCAAGACCGCCGTCGATCATATTGCCGAGCGCACCGTCCGCATGGACGCCAACGCCTTGGAAATGGCTAGTTCCGCCGATGCCGTCAGCGTCGATTCGCAGACCGTGGCGGCGGCGGCTGAACAGGCGCTCAGCAATGCCCAGACGGTGTCTGCCGCCGCCGAGGAACTGTCCGCCTCGATCGCCGAGATCGGCCGCCAAGTGGCCCAGGCCTCGGAGGTGACCCGCCGCGCCGTCAGTATCGGCAGCCGGGCCGAAGACACCATCGTCTCGTTGGCCGACACGGTGGGCCGCATCGGCGCCGTCGCCAGCCTGATCAACGACATCGCCGGGCAGACCAACCTGTTAGCGCTGAACGCCACCATTGAGGCAGCCCGCGCCGGAGACGCCGGCAAGGGCTTCGCCGTGGTGGCGGGCGAGGTCAAGAACCTGGCCAACCAGACGGCCCGTTCGACCGAGGAAATCACCCGCCAGATCACTGAAATCCGCAGCGTCACCGCCGAAGCGGTGGCAGCCATGCGGGCCATGGGCGAAGCCGTCGGCGAGATCGACGAAGTCGCCGGAGCAATCGCCGTCGCCGTCGAGGAACAAGGCGCCGCCACCCACGAAATCAGCCGCAACGTCACCCAGACGGCGCAGGCGGCGCAAGAAGTGTCGGTCCGCATCGCCGCCGTGTCGGCCCGCGCCGATTCCACCGGCACCCGCGCCCAGGAGGTGCGGGTGGTCGCCAGCGCCGTCGCCGAGGGCATCGCCAACCTGCGCTCGGCCTTGATCCGCGTGGTGCGCACCGCCACGCCCGAGGTCGATCGCCGCCACCAGCCGCGCCTGCTGCTGGACGTCGCCGCCGAGATGGAGGCCAACCAGACCCGCTCTGCTTGTACCATCAAAGACCTGTCGGAAAGCGGCGCCACCGTGGCCGCCGACGTTGCCCGATTGGCTCCCGGCGCCCGCTTGACCTTGCACTTCGCCCGCATCCCCTATCCGTTGCCGGGCACCGTCAAGAAAATCGCCGGAGACAAAATCTCGGTGGTGTTCGATATTCCCGATCCTGCGCGGGTGGAACTGCGGCGGTTCATCGGCACCGGCACACGGAAAGCGAGTTGAGAGGGCAGTGGGGTCTCACGACGTTTGTGAGCCGATTGTCATATGCGTTGCCGCCGATCCCCAGCTATAATCCATGGCCATTCGGAATATGGAGCAGCTCGTCGGGATGGTGAGACACGCATGAAGCGTCGAGACGTCTTGAAAACCATTGGCCTGTCGGTATTCGGCGCCGGCCTGCCGTTGGCGGGCGGCGGCGCGCAGGATCGCTATGCCAAATACCGTGGGCAGACGGTAAACGTCAGCATTCCCGTGCATCCGCATTACGACGCGATGATCAAACTGCTGCCCGATTTCACCGCCGAGACCGGAATCAAGGTCGAGTTGGAGCAATCGCCGATCTTGCGCTTGAAATTCCGCCAAGTGCAGGAAATGAGCAAGCCGCAGAGCGATTTCGACCTGATTTGCTATGTGGTGATGTGGAAGGGTGAATACGTCAAACGCAACCTGATTCAGGAAATCAGCCCCTTCCTCGCCGATGCCGCCCTGGCTGACCCGTCCTACGACATCACGGACATCATTCCCCAATACCTGGAAAACCTGGGGCTGGTGGGCGGTCCCAAGGGCTATCTGGCCGGTCCTGGGGCCAAGCTGTACGGGCTGCCCTATGGCGGCGAAACTTCGATTTTGGCCTATCGCCACGACATTTTCGCCAAGCATGGGCTGCGCCCGCCGGCCACTTATACCGAGTTGGAAACCCTGCTGCCGATCCTGCGCGACAAGGAAGGCATCGGGGCGCTGACCTCGCGCGGGCAAAGCGGCAATCAATGCGTGCATGCCTGGCTGCTGCATCTGAACCCGCTGGGCGGGCGCATCTTCGATGACCAATGGATGCCGGCATTCGACAACGAAACCGGGGCCAAGGCGCTGCGTCTGTTAAAAACCATCGCCGACACCGGGCCGGCCGGCGTGCGCGATTTCGGCCAGATGGAGATGCAGAACGCCTTTCTGCAAGGCCAATCGGCGATGTATCTGGACTCCACGGCGATCTTCGGCCCGGTCAAGTCGCCCGAGCTGTCACGGATCTCCGGCAAGGTCAGCTACGCCTTGCACCCCAAGGGGGTGCGCTCGTCATCGCAGTCGGGCGGGCTGGGGCTGGCCATCCCACGCACCGCCAAAAATACCGAAGCGGCGTTCTTGCTGATGCAGTGGCTGACCTCGAAGACGCAGGATAAAGCGGTGGCGCGGCTGGGCGGCAGCCCGAACCGCCTATCGACCATCAACGACCCCGCTTTGATCCGCCAGTTCCCCGAATACGTCCTGCTCAAGGAGCAGCTTAAATACTCCAACCCGGATTGGCGGCCGATCATTCCGGAATGGGATTTGATGAATGTCAGCCTGTTGGGGGTTGCCGTGCATGACGGGCTGAGCGGCCGAGCCTCGCCGGAGAAGGCGCTCGACGAGGTAGCCCCCCGGATCGTCGGGGTGATGCGATACGGCGGCTACTTCAACCGCTGAACCGCTAGCGGTGCCGCTGCGGGCGGCGCACCGTGGAAAACCAATATTCAGTGACGGAGTGGACGGCCTTGAACAGATCGTCCATATCGACCGGCTTGGTGATATAGCCCGAGGCTCCCAGATTATAGGTGGCGACCACGTCGCGCTCGACGTCGGAGGTGGTCAGCACCACCACCGGGATGGCCGTCAAGGCGGCGTCGCCCTTCATCTCTTTAAGCACCTCGCGGCCATTCATCTGCGGCATGTTGAGGTCCAACAGCACCAAATCCGGGGTCGGTGCGTCGGCATACGGCGGCTGCTTGCGCAGCCATGTCATGGCTTCCTTGCCGTTACCGGCGACCATGACCTGACAGGGAAAGGGGCAGTCGGCCAAGGCCATCTTCGCCAACTCGACATCGCCTTGCTCGTCATCGACCAGCAAAACCTGATAGGGCAACTTATATTGCGATGCCATTGTCGCCCCTGGTGGCGGAAAGGCGGATGCCATGGTCATTGGGCGGACCTCTTTACACTACGGGGAAAGGCGACATAGAAGCACGAGCCTTCGCCCAAGGCCGATTCGATCCAGATGCGCCCGCCATGGTTGGCGACGATCTTTTTGCACACGGCCAGACCGATGCCGGTGCCTTCATACTGCTCGCGCGCGACCAGCCGCTGGAAGATTTGGAAGGCGCGGTCATGGTTCTCCGGCGCCATGCCGATGCCGTTATCGCGCACCCACAGCAGCCATTCGCGGCCTTCGGCGCGCCAGCCGATCTCGACCACCGGCTTGCGCTCGGGGGCGCGGTATTTGACGGCGTTGCCGACCAGATTCTGGAACAGGCGGACCAGCTCGACATGGTCGCCGGTGATACTCGGCAACCCCTCGGCGACGGTCACGCTGGCCTCGGTCTCACGGATGGCGACTTCCAGGTTGATCAGGCTGTCGGCCACCACCTCGGCCAAGGACAGATGCTCGACCGGGCTGGCGTTGCGCCCGGTG
>DATGZW010000606.1:0-7197 GCA_035297005.1 Patescibacteria group bacterium | reverse complement strand
CTTGCCGGCCTTTGCCCGGCGCGGCACCAAGATCGACGTTGTGGTCAGCGCCTTGGGCGATTCGTCCAGTCTCAACGGCGGCACCTTGATGGTGACTCCGCTGGTCGGCGCCGATGGCGAGGTTTATGCGGTGGCCCAGGGCCAAGTCGGCACCGGCGGCTTCTCCGCCTCGGGCGCCGCCTCCTCTGTGACCAAGGGCGTCCCCACCTCGGGCCGCATCGCCAACGGGGCCAATGTCGAGCGCGAAGTCGCCTTCGACATGGCCAGCATGGAATCCGTGCAGCTCACCCTGCGCAACCCCGACTTCACCACCGCCCGCCGCGTCGCCCAAGCCGTCAACGCCTATCTTGGCACCGAAATGGCCCGCCCCGTCGACCCCGGCACCGTGCGCCTGCAAGTGCCGCCGCGCTATCGTGGCGACACCGTCTCCATGCTGACCGATATCGAGCAATTGCGCGTGCAGCCCGACCAATTGGCCCGCGTCGTCATCGACGAACGCACCGGCACAATCGTCATGGGCGAGAACGTCCGCATCAGCACCGTCGCCATTGCTCAAGGCAACCTGACCATCCGCATCACCGAGACCCCGCAGGTGTCGCAACCCTCGCCGTTCTCAGCCACCGGCACCACTGAAGTGGTTCCGCGCACCGACATCAATGTCGATGACGGTTCCGGCTCCAAGATGAGCGTGCTGTCGAACGGCGTCACCTTGCAGGAAATGGTCACCGGCCTGAACGCCCTGGGCATCGGCCCGCGCGACCTGATCACCATCCTGCAGGCGATCAAAGCCGCCGGCGCCCTGCAAGCCGAAATCGAGGTGATGTAATGACCACTCTCGACACCCTTCCCTCGCCGAGCGGCACTCTGCCGGGCGCCACCACCGCCCTGGGCGCCCTCAAGACCACCAAGAGCCCGGCCGCCGTGAAAAAGGCCGCGCAGGATTTCGAGGGCGTGTTCATCTCGCAGATGATGCAGCACATGTTCGACGGCATCAAAACCGACCAGATGTTCGGTGGC
This sequence comes from Patescibacteria group bacterium, assembly GCA_035297005.1. Taxonomy (GTDB): domain Bacteria; phylum Pseudomonadota; class Alphaproteobacteria; order Rhodospirillales; family Magnetospirillaceae; genus DATGZW01. Next base: position 6,180 of record DATGZW010000606.1, on the reverse strand, counting down.
GGTCAAGGTGAAGACAGCTTCCATTCGATGCTGATCGACGAGTACGCTAAGCAGGTGGTCAAGAAGGGCGGTTTCGGACTGTCCAATGCAGTGATGCACACCATGCTGGCCGAGCAGGAGAAAACACGATGACCTCCAACCTGCCCAAACCCCCGCCCAAGGCTCCGCCGCGCGCTCTTCCCGGTGCCGCGCCCGCTGCGGCCCCCGCCGCCGCGCCGGTTGCAGCCGCGCCGCCCGCCCGCCCGGCGACGCCGCCAGCCGCACCGGCAGCCGCCAAGGCACCGCCGCCGGTCGTCAAATCCGCACCGCCGGCCAAGGTCGCGACCCTGCCAGGCAAAGCCGCACCCGCTGCCAATGCCGCCGCCAAGACCGCCACCGCGCCGACTCCGATCCGGCCGCAGGCTCAGCCGCAGGCCGCCGCGCAGCCGCAGATTGCCACCCCGACCATCGATCTGCGCGGCCTGCCCGCCAGCCTAGCCCAAATGGCCGAAGCGGTGAGCCTTCTCGACGCGGTGCTGAGCGCGGAGAACCTGTTGCTGCGCGGCCATGACGCCCATGGCGTCGCCGCCATGCAGGACCGCAAGCTGGCCGTCACCCGCCTTTATCAAGAACGCCTGCGCGCCTTTCTTAAGGACGAGGGACGGGCCCGCGATCTGACGGCGGAGCAGCGCGACAAGGTGGTCGCCCTGGTGCGCGCCATGGAAGCCCGCGCCGAAGAAAACGCGAACTTGCTGAAGGCCAACATGAACGCCATCGAACGGCTGTTCGAGACCATCAACTCATCCATGCTGAAGAAAAAGAATCCGGATGTCCTGTACTCGCGCAAAGGCGTGATGACCGGATCAATGACGACAAACGGCGCCGCCCTCGCCTTTAACAAGACGTTCTGAGGCCGGAGAAACGACAATGAGCAGCATCAACCTCGCACTCAGCTCGGCACTTAGCGGATTGTTGACGTCGCAGCAGGCGCTCTCTGTTGTTTCCAATAATCTGGCGAACGTCAACAATCCGAACTATTCCGCCAAGAGCGTCACCGAGCAGGGGCGCGTGCTGTCGGGCGTCGGCGCCGGCGTGCAGATTGCGAGCATCACCCGTTCAGTCGATGAGGGCTTGAACAAAACCGTGCGGACCGCCACCGGCGATCTGAACGACCTGACCACCAGTGGCACCTATTACACCCAGCTGCAAAACCTGTTCGGCCAGCCCAGCGATGCGTCGTCGATCAGCTCTCTGATACAGAACATGCAGTCGGCCTTCAGCACCTTGGCGACCAGCCCGAACAGCGACCCGTCGAGCGCTGTTCAGGCCGCGACCCAGGCCGTCAACAGCCTGCAAAGCATGACCACGCAGATCCAGAGTCTGCGCAGCCAGTCCGACCAGCAGATGGGCGCCGACGTCGCCACCATCAACACCACGCTGCAAAACATCGCCAACCTGAACAACCAGATCTCGACCGTAACGGCAACCGGCACCAGCCCCGCCGATCTGGAGGACCAGCGCGACACGCAGTTGAACACTCTGTCCGGCTATATGAACTTTACGTCGTTCACCCGCCCGGATGGGTCGATTTCGATCTACACCACAGGCGGCACGCCGCTTCTTGACGGCACCACCACGACTTTAGCCCATACCGACTCCAATATCGTGGATCCGCAGATGACTTCCGCCGGCGGCAATTTGTCCGGCATCACCGCCAACGGCATCGACATTACCAGCCAGCTCACGTCGGGCACCCTGTCGGCGCTGGTCGACATGCGCGACAACGTGCTTCCCAACCTGCAAAGCCAGCTCGACACCCTGGCGCAATCGACCATGACCACGCTCAACCAGGTCAACAATCGCGGCACCAGCTATCCGAGCGGCGGCCAGAGCTTGACCGGCGCCACCACCTTCACCTCGCCCAACACCCAAACGATGTCGCTGTCGGGCGGCGACACCGCCATCGTGCTGATGGACGGCACCGGCAATGAAACCGCCAGCACCACCGTCAACACGCTGATGCAGAAGTACATGCAGTCGGTGGGACAGCCGACCACCTCGGCCTTCACCCCCACGCAGTTGGCATCGGCGACGAACAGCTGGCTGAACACCCAGTTCAACACCTCCGGCATCACCTACGCCTCGGTGACCTCGGCCGGGAATTTCAGCATTCAACTGCCGCAGTCCTCCAGCACCACCATCGACCTTCGCGACGAGCACACCACCAATTTCAGTTCGTCCGTCAGCAGCGACAACCTGACCTCGGCCGCCGGAGGGCAGGCCATGGGCGTTAGCGGCCCGCTGACCTTCCAAGACACCAACGGTAATTCCTATACCGCCAATGTCGTCGCCACCGATTCGCTGGCCGACATCCAGGCCAAGATCAACGCTGTGGGCGGCCTCACCGCCTCGCTGGTCGCGGTGGGATCGTCGGCCAATCCGACCTACCAATTGTCGGTCACCAACAACGCCGGCCTGGACATGACTGTTACCCCCGATAGCGGCGCCAATACCGCCGTCACCGGTTTGGGCCTCATGCCATCGCGCAGCAACGCGGCCGCGGATGTCAGCGTCAACTTCAGCGCCGACCAGCATGCCAGCACCTTCACCGGCACCAGCTTCTCGACCGCGCAAACCCTTGCCAATGCCGGCATTTCCGGGCAGCTGACGTTCCGCGACACCACCGGCACGGCGGATTCGGTAACGGTCACCGCCGGCATGGGGTTGAACGCCATCGCCAGCGCCATCAACGGCACTAGCGGGTATCACGCAGCGGTGGTACAGACCGGTAATCAATGGGCCTTGCAGGTCACCGACACCGCCGGCCATCAGATGACCGTCGATGGCACGCCGCAGACCTACCAGTCGACCCCCACGGCGGCCTTCGCCGCCTCGGCCGGCAAGACGCTGTCGGCGACCGTCAACGGCACGACCTATGGCCCACTGACCGAAACCGCCGGCGACACCCTGCAAACCATCGCCGCCAGCATTAATTCTGGCGCCGGCCCATTCGTCGGGTCGGGATTGAAGGCGACGGTCGAGACCGATCCGACGGGAACCAACAGTTGGATCAGCATGGTCAGCACCAGCGGCCAGCCGGCGACCTTCAGCGGCACCATGTCCACCCAGTTGGGCATCACGATGAATGCCGCCACCAGCCTGGGTATGAGCGCGCCGCCGAGCCAGGTGACGCAAGGCCTGTCGAACTTCCTCGGGCTGAACAACTTGTTTTCCGCCAACCAGCCCGCCATGACGATGTCCAGCAAGACGCTCAACAACTTCGTCACCAGCACGCCGACCACATTGAACCTGTCGGACGCCAGCTGGTCCAACGGCGACCCCAGCGACGGCAACCCCCAGGCGCTGACGATCAATCTGCAGTCGGGAATGTCGCTGACCGCCATTGCCGCCCAGATTAACGCCCAGGCCGTCACCCAGGACAGCAGCAGCAGTCCGGTCGGCACCTTTTCCGCCACCGCCGGCACGCTGAATGTGACGTCCAACGGCATCACCTTTCCATCGATCACCATCCCGGCTGGCGCGTCGCTGTCCGCCATCGCCTCGCAGATCAACGCCAACAGCGGCATGGCTACCGCCGGGGTGCGCGCTATGGTCGCCACCAACGGCACCAATGAATGGCTTCGCGTCTACAGCCAGCAGGGCGCCACGTTGCAGATGGGCGGCAGCGAGGTCGGCAGCCTGCCCGGACAGATGAGTTTTTCGACCAATACCGTGGCCCAGGCGGCGGTGGTGCCCGACGGCTCCGGCCAGCAGTTGCGCATCACCAACAACGATAGCGCCGCCTTGACCGCCACCGGCACCCTGGTCAGCCAAACCTCCATGGGTCCGTCGGCGGTCGACACCGCCGGCATGATGACCGTGCGCAGCGACATCCAAAACACCCCATCGCTGATTTCCCGTGGCGCCGTGCAATACAACAGCCTGACCAACTCCTTCTATGTCTCCAGCGCCGACGGCACGACGGCGCAGCAGATGTCGCAGGCGATGCAGAACAACATCATCATTCCCAGCGCAGGCGGCCTTGGGCAGTCGTCAACCACGCTCGCCGGCTTTGCCGCTGCCATCATCACCGCCAATTCGACGGCGACGGCGACGAACACCAGCGACACGACCTACCAAACACAGCTAAACTCCAATCTCAACCTGCAAAAAAGCAACATCTCCGGCGTCAACATGGACCAGGAGGTCTCGAACCTCATGTCCTATCAGCAAGCCTACTCCGCAGCGGCAAAAGTTATCTCGACCATGGAGACCTTGTTTGACGTGCTGGACGGAATTATTAAGTAAGGAGGCCAAAAAATGGACGGTATTTCCACATATGGCACAAACAACTACAACATCCAGCAGGTGTTGCAGACGACGCAGGCGATGCAGGCAACGCAGCAGGAGGTGACGTCCGGCCAGGTTTCGACAAACTACGCCGGCATTGCTCCCAGCGCTCAGCAGACTATTAATTTTCAGAACGAAACGACGGCGCTGAATAATTTTGCGACGACGAATACGATCGCCAATTTGCGCCTGACGACGATGACCGACTCCGTCACGTCGATCAGCACCACCATGACCAATTTCCAAAGCGAGTTGCAGGACTTTGCCAACACCGGCAAGACCGACTCGGCCTCGATCAATCAGATCCAGCAAGACGCCTTTAATTCCTTGAAGGCGATGGAATCCTATCTGAATACCGACGTGAACGGCATCTATGTGTTCGGCGGCAGCAAGACCGAACAAGAGCCGGTCAGTGTCGGCGCCCAGAGCTTCACCGCTTTTCAGGCGCTCTACAACGGCTCGACCACCACCTTCCCGACCTCAAGCGCCGGCGACACCGCCAATGTCACCACCAATCCGGCTGATACCGGCGCATTGACCTTCAATGCCGCCGCCGGCACCATCACATCGGCCAATGCGGGGCAATTGGGCAGCCTTCCCGCCGGTTCGATCTTCACCGCGACCGATGCCACCGGCGCTCTGGGACGCTACACCGTCGGCACCAACAACGGCACCACCATCACCGTCGGCCCGGTGGTGACGACCGAGCCCAATCCCGCCGGCGGCCCCGCCACAGCGGTCTCCATCACCCTGCCCGCCGCCGCCAATGCCACCACGCCAGTCGCCCCGTTGCAGACCAGCGTGTCGTTCACCGCCCCCGCCACCATCACGGCAGCGACCCCAGGCGCCCTCGCCGGCCTGACGGTCGGCTCCACCTTCAACATCACCGGGGCCAACAGCTACGGCAACAACGCCGGCTGGGTGGTCGCCAGCAACAACGGCACCACCCTCACCATCCAGCGTCCGACCTTGCCAAGCACGGTATCGGCCACGGCCAGCTTGGCTGTGAGCAGCATGTTCCAGGGCACCAACGGCAACTCGCCGCAGCAAATCGACACCTCGACAACGCTCGACACCCCCACCTCGGCGCTTGATCCGGCCTTCGAGAAGGCGATGCGGGCGATGGCCATGGTCGCCCAGGGCGCCTATGGCACCTCTGGCGGACTTGATCAGAATCCTGGCCGCGCCAATGACGCGCTGTTCCTGATCAACGATTCGGTCGAGCACACGTCGGTCGGCCCGGCCCCGTTCGACAAAGAATCGCCGCGCAGCATTCAAGACGTCGAGTTCACCCTCGCCAACCAGCAGGAAACGCTGTCCAACACCACCACGGCGCAGAGCAATTATCTGTCGTTCGTCCAGAGCGCCATCGATAATGTGGAAACCGCCGACCCGACCGCGACGATCATGAAATTGCTTAATCAGCAGCAGTCGTTGCAGGCATCCTATCAGGCGCTGTCGAAGACCCGCTCCTTGAGCCTGCTGGATTATCTGAAATAGAGGTCCGCAGCATGGGCGAGGCGATTTTTGGTGCGTTCGGCCGTGGCGGTTTCGCCCGCGAGGTCATGCCCATCGCCCGGCACTTCCTGGCCGACCGCCCTGATTACGGCATCGCCCCCGACCAGATGGTGTTCGTCGATCGCCAGCGCGGCGACGCCCCCGTCAACGGCCATGCGGTGCTGTCCGAGGATGATTTCGCCGCTCATCCGGCCGTGCGGAAATATTTCTGCGTGGCTGTCGGCGATGGCCGCTTGCGCCAAGCGATCACCGCGCGCGCCCTTAATGCCGGCTACCGCCTGCTCAGCCTAGCCAGCCGCCATGCCGTGGTCATGGACGCCGGAATCATCGGCG
>DATGZW010000605.1:0-3006 GCA_035297005.1 Patescibacteria group bacterium | reverse complement strand
AGAACCGCCGTCGGAGAGACGGATTGCGTGGAAAGATTAGCCAACGAGGCCGCCACCAGATCCTCGGCCAGGGCGATGGACGAAGTCCGCTCGGCGACGATGCGCAAACGCGCCTGATGCACCAGCAGGACCAGGGCCAGGGCGATGGCTGCGATCATCACCGCGATCGGGCCGACGATCAGCCGCCGCCGCAGCGACACCACACCACGTCCCGTCGTCCCTGCCCCGCCACCCATGCCGTTCCCCTTCGGGTCCAAAGGTTTCTGATAGCAGAAACCCCCTGGCGTTCCCACGTCAGAACGCCAGCCGCGTTCCCACCCAGATGCTGCGCGACTCGCCGGGGGTTTCAAAGCGATTATCGGAGAACGGCAGCACACCGCCCGCCGTGGGATCCCCCAGGGTGCCAGCCGTGGCGTATTTTGTGTCCAGCAGGTTCTGCACCCGCAGGAATATCTGGGCGCCGGGCTTGACGGTATAGGCGGTCGAGGCATTGAACACCGCGTAGCCGGGAATTTCCTTCATGGCGTTGTCCTCGTCGCCCCGGTAGTAGCGCGACGACGAAATCTTGGAATCGCCCTCCACCGACCAGGCGTCGGTCACCGCATATTTGGCCTCCAGCTTAAGCGAACTGGTCGGAATGCCGGGCATGCGGTCACCCGGCACCACCTGGATCACGCCGGCGGCGTTGGCCGTGGGGTTGTAGGGGCTGACGACGCCCATGTTGGATTTGAAGACGGCCAGCACATAGCCGTAATTGGCCGACAGGTTCCAGCGCCCAAGCGTGGTGTCCACCCCGGCGTCGAGGCCGGTTCGCTGAGTGATGCCGGCATTGGTGAAATTGCCTTGGCCAGGCACCGGGCCGGAATTGACGAAGATGATATCGTTGAAGTTGCGATTGCCATAGGCGGCCAGCGACCAGCCAACCTTATCCTTGGACTCGCTGTCCGCACCGGCCAAGGAACGGCTGCCACGGGCGCCGACTTCAACGGTGCGCGACACCACCTGCAACAGGCTGGGGTCGGACTGGAAGGCGTTGGGGACGCGGCAGGCCTCTTCGGGATTGGCGCAGCTCAGCTCGGCGGCGGTCGGGGCGCGATTGGCCTCGCTGTAATTGGCGTAGGTGGTCAGCCCCGGAATGGCCTGCCACGTCAGGCCCGCCGCCGGATTAAACCGCTGGAAGGCGTGGTCGCCATCCAGACCGGTGCCCAGTTGGTCTTGCAGTTGAATGGTGGCGATGTTGTAACGGCCAGACAGAGTGGCGTGCAACTGATCGGTCAGCGAATAGGTATCGGTGACATAGGCGCCGTAATTGCCACTACGGGCGTTGAGCGCAACATTGTAGGCGGAGCCGCCCAGATAGTCGCCACCGCCGGTGACGGTGCGGCTATTGGGGTCAAGATTGCCGATCTCGGAATTGACCCCGTACCATGTCCATCCCTGATCGGTGCTGAGACCGGCGTTGAACGTGTTGGCATGACCGAACACGGGAGCATCGCGGCTGATTTGCTCGCCGGCGCCGACGCTGTCGGTGTGAGTGGTGGTGTTATTGATCAAGCCGGTGGCGCTACCCGTCAGCGGATTGCCGCCGCGGTCGAGCACCTGGTTGCCGTTGTCGTCGCAGATGCCGGCGCCGGCGCCGCAATTGGCATTGGACAGCCCACTGCCGTCGCCGTTGTGAGTGGCCTCGACCAGATGGCGGAAATAAAGGTTGCCCTGCAGCGACAGGGACTCCGAATACTGGTAGGCGCCGCGCAAGTCCATCGCCACCAGCGCGTTCTGCTGCTTGTCCGGAGCGGTGAAGATAGCTTGGTCACGTTGGTCCAGCAGATCCTTGGGGGTGGTGCCCAGGCCGGACAGATCGGATGCTCCCAGGGTGAGGCCCAGGCCCAAATCGAGCGGTCCGCGCCGCACCGAGACGTCGGTATAGCCCTGGATCAGCTTGGAGGGAGAGGAGTCGCGCCAGCCGTCGTCATTCTGGGCGGACATGCCCGTGTAAAATGCGTTGTCTCCCCATTGCCGTCCGCTCTCGACGGTGGTGCGGGCTCGCCCGAACGATCCGCCGCCCAACTCTACCGAGTCGCCCTGGAATGAAAAGCCATCCTTCATCTTCATGGCCACCGCGCCGCCCAAGGCGTTCAGACCGAAGGCGGGATTGGACCCTGGCAACACCTGCAGGCTGTCGATGGCGAAGGACGGGTTCATGTCCCAGTTGACCAGATCGCCGAAGGCCTCGTTGAGGCGCATGCCGTTCTGATAGACGGCGATGCCCTGGGGATCCCCCAAGACCGGAGACGCGTTGAAGCCGCGAAAGCTCAGGTTGGGCTGCAACGGATTGCCCTGATAGTCCGAGGTGGATACCGATCCCAGGCGGTCGTTCAGCATGTCGAGGGCCGAGCCCGGGGCCTGGTCTTGCACCTGCGACGGATGGATCACCTGGACGTTGGACGGCACCTTGTCGATGTCCACCCCGGAACCCAGCAACGGCGTCACGCCGATCACCACCACCTCGGGGACCTGATAGGCGCCATCGGCCGCGAAGGCGGGAGTCGCCAATAATGTAGCCATGGCCGTCGCCGAAAGAAAAACCTGCCGCATCGCTCCACCCTGTGGTGATCTTGCTGAATATCTGTTGAGCTTTAGGCGAGGCTTTCCGCGGCTTCAATGCTTGTTCGAAAGACTTGTCCCAAGGTCGCAGGCCGTCTTCCTGGCCTGTTGCCGATTCTTCCCGGATACCATGCCGAATGATCCCGTTCGGCATTGAGGGCCGATGAAATGATGACCCGATGGACACGGCACGGTGATTGATTTGGTTGAACCTAGGGGCGGACCAGCGCCTGTGCAGCTCCTCTTTTAACTAATCATCAGGCACTCCCGCACCCGCGATGTCCCCGATCTCATACCGGATGCCATACATTTGACCATCCATTCCAATGGACAGAAGCATGATAATCGGCGATGTTTCCGGCCGATGGGTTCCGCGCAGGCCAAGCCTGCTGGATCAAAAGG
>DATGZW010000604.1:0-3847 GCA_035297005.1 Patescibacteria group bacterium | reverse complement strand
AAACCTGCTGGTGCAGTACAAGGACAGCCACAGCATCGGCGCCCGCCTGCGCCGGCACCTGCGCCCGCTGTCGCCCGAAGACTGGCCAAGCTTCGAGGTGATGGCCGTCGAATTGGGACAATCGCCTTCGACCCTGCGCCGTCGCTTGGAGGCGGAGGGACAGTCATACCAGTTGATCAAGGATCACCTGCGCCGCGACATGGCCATCAACGCGCTCAGCGAAACCGGCAAGAGCGTCATGGAAATCGCCGCCGATCTGGGCTTCGCCGAGCCCAGCGCCTTTCACCGCGCCTTCAAGAAGTGGACCGGGGCCAAACCGGGCGAATACCGGCGTATGGTCCGGGCGATGCCAGTCTAGGGTGCGTTGATGAGTCCAGAGAACATCTAAACGTCGTCATGGCCGTGCTTGTCACGGCCATCCACGCGGTTGGGCGAGACGACGGCAGGCGGGTCATCCAGCACGACCGGATGTGCACCACGGCGTGGATTACCGGGACAGGCCCGGTAATGACGATGTTTGATTGAGCCCCCGTTCAGGTCGGCTTGGATATGCTAACCGGCCCCCGGTCTAACGCGCCGACAGCCGTCTGGCGATGAAGCGGGCCAGACGTGGGCCGATGAGGACCACGATGATCAGCCGCGCGCTTTGCAGGGCCATGACGAACGGCATATCGACCTTGCTGGAGGCGGCGATGATGGCGACCGAATCGGCTCCGCCCGGACTGGTGGCCAGATAGGCGGTCAGCGGTTCGATCCCGGCGAAGCGGGTGAGTAGATAGGCCAAGCCGCCGCAAATCGATATCAGCGTCAGGATCGAAGCGACGATGCGGGGAAAGGCCTGCGCCGCATGCACCAGGATGGCGCGGGTGAAGCTGAGGCCGATGTTCCAGCCGATCAGCGCATAGCTTGCCGCCAGCAGCCAGGGCGGCAGTTCCAGATGCAGGAAACCCGACCCATGCAGCACCCCGCCGATCGCCGCCGGCAGCAGTAGCGAGCCGGCGGGAATGCGCAACAGACGTCCCGCCAGCGCGCCGAACCCGGCGATCGCCACGGTTTCGGCGAAGGGCAGCCACGCCACGGCGGGGAACCAGATGATCTCGACGACCGCGCCGTCGCTGTCGGCGGTCCAGAAGCGGGTGACCAGCGAGGCCACCAGCACCACGAACACCACCCGCAGATATTGCATGAAGGCAACTAGGCGGATGTCCTCGCCATAGTCTCCGGCCATCAAGGTCATCGCCGCCGCCGCGCCCGGTGTCGAACCCCACACCGCCGTCATGCCGGGCAGCACCTGCCAGCGCGCCAACAGCCAGCCAAGGACTCCGCTGGCGGCGATGGCGGCGAAGATGGTCGCCAGGAATAACGGCCAATTGGCTGCCATCACGTCAACGGTCTCGGGCGTGGCGGTGCTGCCGATCAGGCAGCCGAGGACGCCTTGCGCGGCGAGAAAGGCCGAGCGCGGAATGCGCAGGCTGACATTATTGGCGGCAACCAAGATTGCCGCCGCCATCGGGCCAAGCAACAGCGCTGCCGGCAGCCGCAGGGCTTCCAGCCCCAGGGTGAACAGCGCCGAAAAGCACAGCAGAACCGCCCAATGGATGCGGGACTTGCGCATCACATCGCGCTTTCGCCGCCCCAGCTTGAACTGTTGCGCCGGTCGGCCAGGACTTCGCGTTTGCCCTGGTGGTTGGACGGCGACACCAGCCCTTCGGTTTCCATGCGCTCGACTAGGCGGGCCGAGCGGTTATAGCCGATTTGCAGATGACGCTGGATGAAGCTGATCGACACCTTGCGCTCGCGCAGCACCAGGGCGACGGCTTGGTCATAGAGGGCGTCGGCCCCACTGCCGCCGGTTTCCTCGCTGGGCGGACCCAGGGCGAATTCCTCTTCGGCGTTTTCGGTGATGGCGTCGAGATATTCCGGCTCGCCCTGCGCCTTGAGGAAGCTGACCACCTGTTCGACCTCGGAATCCGAGACGAACGGGCCATGCACGCGCGAAATACGCCCGCCGCCGGCCATGTACAGCATGTCGCCCTGACCGACCAATTGCTCGGCCCCGGCTTCGCCAAGGATGGTGCGGCTATCGATCTTTGAGGTGACCTGGAAGCTGACGCGGGTGGGGAAATTGGCCTTGATGGTGCCGGTGATGACATCGACCGAGGGGCGTTGCGTCGCCATGATCAAATGAATGCCGGCGGCGCGGGCCATTTGGGCCAGACGCTGGATGGCGGCTTCGATGTCGCGCCCGGCGACCAGCATCAGATCGGCCATTTCATCGACGACGACGACGATATAGGGCAGCGCCTGCGGTTCGACCGGCTGGTCTTCATAGATCGGTTCGCGCGCGGTGCGGTCGAAGCCGACTTGCACCTTATGGGTGATTTGCTGGCCGGTCTGCTTCAGCTCGCCGACGCGCTGGTTATAGCCTTCGATGCTGCGCACCCCCAGCAACGCCATGGCGCGATAGCGGGTCTCCATCTCGCGCACCGCCCATTTGAGCGCCTGCACCGCCTTGTTGGGATCAGTGACCACGGGGGTCAGCAGATGCGGAATGCCGTCATAGATCGACAGCTCCAGCATCTTGGGGTCGATCATGATCAGGCGGCATTGCGACGGCGTCAGGTGGTAAAGCAGCGATAGGATCATCGCATTGATGCCGACCGACTTGCCTGAACCGGTGGTCCCGGCAATCAGCAGATGCGGCATGCGGGCCAGATCGACGACGACGGGATCGCCGGCGATGTTCTTGCCCAAGGCCAGTGGCAGATGTGCCGAGGTCTGCGAAAACGCAGGGCTTTCCAGGATTTCGCGCAAGTAAACGGTTTCGCGCACGGCGTTGGGCAGTTCGATACCGATGGCGCTGCGGCCGGGAACGACGGCGATACGCGTGGTGATGACCCGCATCGAGCGGGCGATGTCGTCGGCCAGATTGATGACGGTGGAGGATTTGGTTCCGGGCAGCGGTTCGTATTCGTACAGCGTCACCACGGGGCCTTGATGGACCTCCATGATTTCGCCGCGAACCTTGAAGTTGCGCAGCACGGTTTCCAGGGTGCGGGCGTTGGTGGCCAGCGCTTCTTCGTCGTCGTCGATTTGGGCCTGCGGCGGCGGCGCCTGCAACAGCGGAATCGGCGGCAGGTGGCCGCTCACCGGAATGATGGCAACCACCGGAGTAGGAATCGGCGCGGGGGCGGCTGCGACGGCAGGCTCGTCGTCTTCGTCTTCGTCCTCGTCTTCATCGGTGGGGTCGGGATCGTTGCCGGCGAATACCTCGCCCCATTCGACTCCGGCGACGAAGGCAAAGGCCGAGATCGCCGCCAATACGCCGTCGCGCTGGCCGGTGCCATAGGCGATGGTGGCCTCGGCGCGGCCAGGGAACAACTCGACATCCCACTCAACCGAGCCATCCGGCCAGACATGCTGGGTCAGGCGGAACGGCTTGCTGTTCAAGGCGCACCAAAGATTAAAGTCCTTTGGCGTCATGCTGTCCGATGCGGTCATGTCATTCCACGCGGTAAGCGGCGACCAGGATTTTTTCGACCTCGCCGTCAGGATCGAAAAACGGCAGCGACAGCCGCTCCCAGGTTTGCAGGCCGTGGCCGAATTCGGCGGTGTATTTGCGGGCGGCGGGCAGGCGCTCGGCGCGGATGTGCTCGTATTCGGCGCTGAGCAGGCTGCGTTGGCCTGCGGGCAGATGCTCGATACTGCATCCCACCATGTCGGTGCCGAACGCCGCCGCCAGGTTGTCGCCGTAATAGGAATAGCGCAATCCGCCGGGCTTCAGCGTATCGACGACGACAAGGTTGTCCAGCCAGCGACGTAGCGTCGCCGGGTTGACGTCGGCTGA
>DATGZW010000603.1:0-9116 GCA_035297005.1 Patescibacteria group bacterium | reverse complement strand
CGCAGCCAGATGGAAACCAAACTGCACCAACTGGAAAGCGAGCCGCCCGGCAGTTGGGCTAATCTGAAGGCCGAGGTCGAGCAACAGTGGAACGATCTGATGCAGGACTTTGAGGAGCGGGTGGGCAACCTGCCTTAGGCGGGCCGCGTCCATCGCCATTTATGATCCATGTCCCGAACGCCTATCAACCCAAAAGCCGTCGTGGATGGCCGTGACAAGCACGGCCATGACGTTTTAGGTGTTGTGGCACCATGCCTCAGCGCCGTCCGACGGCGGCGCAGGGGGTTGTAATGGCGCGTTCCGACCAACCGCCGCCGGGACGCGGCGCGAACAGCAGCGGCACGGCGTTCGGCACCGGGCCTTCGCCGTCGTCGATATCCAGCGTCCGCCGCAACACCCGGCAGACGCCGGAATGAGCAACGATCAACACCATTTCAGGCTGGGTCAGCGTCAGCACCGTATGTTCGATGCGCTGGGCGAATATCCCCAGGCTTTCCGCACCGTTCGGCGTGGCCTGAGCGCGCATGAGTTCGCGGTGGGTGCGCCCAGTCATCTCACCCCAAGCGCGTTCGCGCAAATCGGCGACGATGCGCACCGGCAGCCCCAGGCGGACGCCGACGGCCTCGGCGGTTTCGCGGGCGCGGCTCAGCGGGCTGGAGACGATGCGGCTGATGCCCAACCCGACCACCTGCCGCGCCGCCAATTCGGCCTGCCGCCGCCCCTGATCGTTCAGCGGCACATCCAATTGCCCCATGACGAGACGCCGCAAATTGTGGTCGGTGACGCCATGGCGCAGGAAGTAGAACGGCACGGGAGGCAAGACGAAAGACATGCGGTGTCGGCCTCCCTTGAGGACAGATTTCCAATCACACAGGAACGCCACAGCTTTTCCCGCAAGTCAACAGGCCTTGATTCCCCCTCTGCGGCAAAGGGACATCATATCGCGCGTCGAACCGACGCCCCCGCGCCATTATAGAGACGCGGGGGAAGAACAAGCGAACGCCTCAGACCGCCCGCGCCGCCACGATATCGACGATATCGCTCATGATGGCAGTCAGGTCGTAGTCCTTGGGGGTGTAGATGCGGGCGCAACCCGCCGCCAGCAGCAAGGCTTCATCCTCGGGCGGGATGATGCCGCCGGCCACCACCGGCACATCGTCCAAGCCCGCCGCTTTCATCCGCTCCAGGACTTCGGTAACCAGCGGGATATGGCTGCCCGACAGGATCGACAGACCGACGACATGGACGCCTTCTTCCAGCGCCGCGTTGACGATCTGCGCCGGAGTCAGGCGGATGCCCTCGTACACCACTTCCATGCCGGCATCGCGGGCACGCACGGCAATCTGTTCGGCGCCGTTCGAATGCCCATCCAGACCGGGCTTGCCGACCAGAATCTTGATGCGCCGGCCCAAAGTGGTGCTGACCGCCTCGACCTTCTCGCGCACCGCTTTCAGGGTGTCGCCGCTGCCGGGGCTAACGGCGCGGCCGACGCCGGTGGGGGCGCGGAATTCGCCGTAGATCTCACGCAGCGAGGCCGCCCATTCGCCGCCGGTGACGCCGGCATGGGCGCAGGCGATCGACACCTCCATGATGTTACGGCCTTCCTTGGCGGCCGATTTCAGTTCCTCGACGGCGGCGGCGACCGCCTTGCCATCGCGGCTGTCGCGCCACGCCTTCAGGCGCTCGACCTGCTCGGCCTCGGCCTTGGGATCGACGGTCATGATCGAGCCGTCGCCGCCGGTGAGCGGACTGGGGGCGGCATCCTTGAACTTGTTGACGCCAACAACGATCTGCTCGCCGGATTCGATAGCCGACAGCCGGCGGGTGTTCGATTCGACCAGCTTTTGCTTCATATAGCTGGACTCGACCGCCGCCACCGCGCCGCCGAAGCCGTCGATGCGCGCCAATTCCTCGCGCGCCTGCTCCTTCAGTTCCTCGACCTTGCGGGTGATCTCGGCCGAGCCGTCGAAGATGTCGCCGAATTCCAACAAATCGGTCTCATAGGCGACGATCTGTTGCAAGCGCAGCGACCACTGCTGATCCCACGGACGCGGCAGGCCCAAGGCCTCGTTCCACGCCGGCAACTGCACAGCGCGAGCGCGGGCGTTCTTCGACAGCACCACCGCCAGCATTTCCAGAAGGATGCGGTAGACGTTGTTCTCCGGCTGCTGTTCAGTCAGGCCCAGCGAGTTGACCTGCACGCCATAGCGGAAGCGGCGCATTTTCTCATCCTGCACGCCGTAGCGGTCGCGGGCGATCTCGTCCCACAATTCGCAGAAGGCGCGCATCTTGCACAGCTCGGTGACGAAGCGGATGCCGGCGTTGACGAAGAAGCTGATGCGGCCGACCACCTGCTCGAACTCGGCCTGCGGCACCTGCCCGGACGCCTTGACGCGATCCAGCACGGCGATGGCGGTGGCCAGGGCGAAGGCCAGTTCCTGTTCGGGCGTGGCCCCGGCTTCCTGCAGGTGGTAGCTGCACACGTTCATCGGGTTCCACTTGGGAACTTCGCGGTAGGTGAAGGCGATAACGTCGGTGGTCAGCTTGAGCGACGGCTCGGGCGGGAAGATATAAGTCCCACGCGACAGGTATTCCTTGATGATGTCGTTCTGCGTGGTGCCCGACAGCGACGAGCGCGCTGCCCCTTGGCGCTCGGCGGCGGCGATGTACAGCGACAACAGCCACGGCGCCGGAGCGTTGATGGTCATCGAGGTGTTCATCTTGTCGAGCGGGATGCCATCGAACAGCGCCGACATCTCGCCGATATGGCAGATCGGCACGCCGACCTTGCCGACCTCGCCGCGCGCCAGCGCATGGTCGGAGTCGTAGCCGGTCTGCGTCGGCAAGTCGAAAGCCACCGACAGGCCGGTCTGCCCGCGCGAAAGATTCGTACGGAACAGGTGATTGGTCTCGACCGCCGAGGAATGGCCCGAATAGGTCCGGAAAAGCCACGGTTTTTCGCGCACAGGGGCCACCTTGCGGGTCTCGGCGGCGGGTAAATTGGTCATGGCTGTCTCCACTAGAACGTTCGAACCACCCCGAAATTCCTGGGATTCGGGCACCGATTGAGCACTAAAATTACGCATCATCGTTCATTTGCGAAACAAACTATCATTTTGTGCATTGCGAAGAAAGAAACAAAACGCTAAGAGTCATTGTCAGCAACGAGGACATGGCGCGGCACCGGCCAGCGACCCCTCGACGGCACGGTTTCACGTTGGGGAACGCAAGCGTTCCCCCGACAGAAGGAGTTGAGGACGATGAGCGAAGCGGCGCAGGCGATCAATCCGGCCCCCGGCCAGACGGTCAAGGATCTTTATGAAATTGGCGAGATCCCGCCCCTGGGCCATGTGCCGGCCAACATGTACGCATGGGCGATCCGCCGCGAGCGTCATGGCCAGCCGAACACCGCCATGTTGTGCGAGGTGGTCCCCACCCCCGAGATCGACAGCCATGATGTGTTGATCATGGTGATGGCGGCCGGCGTGAACTACAACGGCGTGTGGGCGGCTCTGGGCAAGCCGGTTTCGCCCTTCGACTATCACAAGGCCGAATACCATGTGGCCGGCTCGGATGCCGCCGGCGTGGTGTGGAAAGTCGGCAACAAGGTCAAGCGTTGGAAGGTCGGCGACGAGGTGGTCGTCCACTGCAACCAGACCGACGGCGACGACGAAGAGTGCAATGGCGGCGATCCGATGAACTCGCCCAGCCAGCGCATTTGGGGTTACGAGACCGCCGACGGCTCGTTCGCCCAGTTCACCCGCGTCCAGGCGCAGCAGGTGATGGAGCGTCCCAAGCATCTGACCTGGGAAGAGTCGGGCTGCTACGTGCTGACCCTGGCGACCGCCTATCGCATGCTGTTCGGCCATCGTCCGCACATCCTGCGTCCCGGCCATAACGTTCTGGTGTGGGGCGCCTCGGGCGGTCTGGGCTCGATGGCCATCCAGCTGATTTCCGTGTCGGGCGCCAACGCCATCGGCGTCATCTCGGAAGAAGACAAGCGCGACTTCGTCATGAACCTGGGCGCCAAGGGCGTCATCAACCGCAAGAAGTTCGACTGCTGGGGCCAGTTGCCCGACGTCGACGGCGATCAGGCGGTGTTCAGCGCCTACATGAAGAAGGTCCGCGAGTTCGGCAAGGCCATCTGGGACATCACCGGTAAGGGCAACGACGTCGATTTCGTCTTCGAGCATCCCGGCGAGGCGACCTTCCCGGTGTCGTGCAACGTGGTCAAGCGCGGCGGCATGGTCGTCTATTGCGCCGGCACCACCGGCTTCAACCTGACCTTCGACGCCCGCTTCGTGTGGATGCGTCAGAAGCGCATCCAGGGCAGCCACTTCGCCAACCTGCTGCAGGCCTCGCAGGCCAACCAGCTGGTCATCGAACGCCGCATCGATCCTTGCATGTCCGAGGTCTTCTCGTGGGATGAAATCCCGACCGCGCACATGAAGATGCTGGCCAACGAGCACAAGCCCGGCAACATGGCCGTGCTGATCCAGGCCAAGAAGCCCGGCCGCCGCAGCCTGGAAGACTGCATCGACGGCTGATCCCGTCGAGCGCGGACTGAGACAAGACCAGACAGGAGCCAGGGGCCGGAGGAATCCGGCCCCTTCTCTCCCCGTTAAGGAGCCCCGCATGAACGCCATTGCCCAGCAGGACGTGCTGATCGTCGACCTTTTGCCCACTTGCGCCAAGGCCGCCGCCGATGCGCGCGCCATCGCCGATGCCGCCCGCGTCGGGGTGACCGCGCTGGTGGCTCCCAACGGCAAGGTCGATGCCGCATTGCTCGAAACCCACCAGTTCCCCGCCCATGGCTTCGCCTGGCTGTCCACTTATGTGGCGGCGCTGGAGCAGATGAGCGGTTGGGCCGAGCGCCTGTCCGCCGCCGGTAAGCTGGGCGAGTTGGAGCAGTTGATTCTGCAATGCGCGTTCGGCGAATACCTGAACCAGATTTTCGGCGGCATCGCCATGAGCCAGACCGAAGTGGTCCGGCTGCGGGATTTCGGCGTCGAGAGCCCCGCCCGCCACAAGCTGCACACCACCGAAATCGGCGTGCTGCGCCGCCAGGGCAACACCGAAGCGGTGCGCGCCCGTCTGGCCGAGCTGATCGATGACGGTCAGCATTGGGGCGAGTTGGGTCTTGAAGACGAGACCCTGGAGATGGTGCGCGAGCAGTTCCATCGCTTCGGCGAGGAACAGGTCGTCCCCTACGCCCATGAATGGCACCTCAAGGACGAACTGATCCCGATGTCGATCGTCGAGACGATGTCGGAACTGGGCGTCTTCGGCCTGACCATCCCCGAGGAATACGGCGGCCTGGGCATGGGCAAGACCGCCATGTGCGTGGTCACCGAGGAATTGTCGCGCGCCTATATCGGCGTCGGCTCGCTGGGTACCCGCTCCGAGATCGCCGCCGAGTTGATCCGCTTGGGCGGCACCGAGGAGCAGAAGCAGCATTACCTGCCCAAGCTGGCCTCGGGCGAGATCCTGCCGACCGCCGTCTTCACCGAACCCAACACCGGCTCGGATTTGGGCTCGCTGCGCACCCGTGCGGTCAAGGACGGCGACGCCTACACGGTGACCGGCAACAAGACCTGGATCACCCATGCCAGCCGCTCGGACCTGATGACCCTGCTGGTCCGCACCGACGCCAACACCAAGGATTATCGCGGGCTGTCGATGCTGCTGGCGGAAAAGCCGCGCGGCACCGAGGGCGATCTGTTCCCCGCCAAGGGCATGACCGGCGGCGAGATCAAGGTGCTCGGCTATCGCGGCATGAAGGAATACGAACTGGGCTTTGACGGCTTCCAGGTGCCTGCCGGCAATTTGCTGGGCGGCGAGGAAGGCCAGGGCTTCAAGCAGCTCATGGCGACCTTCGAATCCGCTCGTATCCAGACCGCCGCCCGCGCCGTCGGCGTCGCCCAATGCGCCATGGAAGTGGGCATGCGCTATGCTCATGAGCGCGTGCAGTTCGGCAAGCCGCTGTACGCCTTCCCCCGCGTGTTCGGCAAGATCGTGTGGATGGCGGTCGAGACCATGATCGCCCGCCAGTTGACCTATTTCGCCGCCCGCGAAAAGGACAGCGATCTGCGCTGCGACATCGAAGCCGGCATGGCCAAGCTGCTGGGCGCCCGCGTCGCCTGGGCCAACGCCGACAACGCCCTGCAAATCCACGGCGGCAATGGTTACGCCGAGGAATATCCCATCAGCCGCATCCTGTGCGACGCCCGCATCCTCAACATCTTCGAGGGTGCTGCGGAAATCCAGGCGCAGGTGGTGGCGCGCGGCTTGCTCAGCCCGCGCGGCTGATAAAGGTCGGGAACAGCGAAAAGGGGGAGCGTCCAGCCGGGCGCTCCCCCTTTTTTGCGTTCATGGCGTTCAGTCCTTCAGCAGAACCTGCTTCAGCCACAGCGTCAAACTGACCACCACCAAGGCCGAGACCACCACATCCGAGAGGAAATGCCCGCCCTGGGCGATGCGGACAACGCCCACCATCACGCCAAAGGCCAAAGCGGCGGCGACAGCCAGCGGACGCCAGCGCGGGGGCGCCAGCAAGGCGAAGGCGATGACCCAGAAGCCCAAGGCGCCGTGTCCCGACGAGAACGAGCAATTGCTGGTGCATTGATCGGCCATCATCAAGGGTGGGGTGAAATGGGCGCTGCCGCCGAATTCGGCGATTTGGCTGGGACGGGCACGGCCCCAGTGATCCTTGAGCAGCAGATTGACCACCACCCCCGGCCCCAAGGCCAGCGACAGCACGATGAACGCGGCCACCTGCCGGGTGACGCCGCAGAACACTCGCCCAAGCGCCGCTCCGGCCACGCCCAGCACCAGCACCGCGACGGCGGCACCTATGACGATGACCGGCATGTCCTTGAGGATGAAGCGAAAGAACGGCAACGCCTTCAGATAGAAGCCGGCTCCCGGCTGATAAAACCAGCCCGACACCGCCAGATCAATCTGCGGAAACACCAGAAACGGCAACAGCAGCGCCACCGTCCAGCGTAGCGGATAGCTCCGATAGCTGGCCGCCAGAGCGTCGAGCGGCATGTCAGCCGTCCTCAAGGTGGAACAGGATGCCCATGCCGACCAGACCGGTGACCAGCGCCGGAGTCCAGGCGGCCAAAGCCACCGGCAAGGTGGACGACATGCCCAAGGCGTAGATGACCTTGGAGAAGAAGTAGAAGACGAAGCCGGAGACGATACCGCCGATGACGCGCCCCATCAAACCACCCGAACGCATGTCGGGGCGCAGCGAGAACACCGCCGCCACCAGAACCATGGCGCAGAGCAGCAAGGGCGAGGCCAGCAGCGACTGGAAATACAGCTTCTGCCGATTGGCCGAGAAGCCGGCGCTTTCGAAGAACGAGATGAACCCCGGCAACTCCCAGAACGATACGCTTTCCGGCGAAGCAAAGTTGTCCTGGATCTTGGCCAAGGTCAGTTGGGTGGCGAAATCGTCGAACTCATGTTCCTCGACCGGACGGCCGGGGCGCAACAATACGGTCTTGGTCAGGTGGAAATAGCCGTTCTCCAACTGCCCCAGCGCCGCTTCGATGCGGTAGATGAAATGCTCGTGCTCATCCGAAACGAACACGCTGACCTCGCGCAGCTTCAAATCGAAACCATCTTGGCGCACCGCATTGGCGTGCACCACGACCTGTTGGTCGCCATGCATCTCGCGCAGCCACAACCCGCTTTCGCCGACCAGCAAGGGGTTGTTGTTGCCGCGCAGGGCCATTTGGTCCTGCATCTGCTCGTAGCGCTGATAAAGCTTGGCCGCCAACGGGTTGAACGCGGTCACATTGATGACGCCGATGCCCAGCACCACGATCATCACCGGCGTCAGGAACTGCCACGCCGAAATGCCGGCCGAGCGGGTGACCACCAATTCGCGGCTGCGCGTCATCGTCCAGAAGCAGGTCATGGCGCCGATCATCACGGCGAACGGCAAGATCAACTGCACCATCTGCGGCAGCTTATACAGCGCCATCAGCAGAATGAACTGGAAGGGGACATCACCATGGGTGGAAGCGCGGCGCATCAGTTCGATGACGTCGAACAGGAAGATCAATCCCATGATCACGCCCAGGGCACCCAAAAAGGCCATCAGGAACTGACGGCCGATATAAAGGCTGAGGATGGGCGAGAGACGCATGAAGCCGAAGGGCCTTTCGAGGAAGAACGCGGGGATTATAGCCATAATCCCGCCCGAGGCTATACCATGCGGTCGGGCAACTGGAGAAAGGATGAATCGCGATGGTAACGCTAAACCGCATCTATACCCGTGGCGGCGATAAGGGCAAGACCTCGTTGGGGAACGGCCGCCGCGTCGTCAAGCATGACTTGCGGGTCGAGGCCTATGGCACCGTCGATGAAGCCAATGCGGTGGTCGGCGTGGCCCGGCTGCACAGCCAGGGCGACATCGACGCCATGCTGGGCCGCATCCAGCATGACCTGTTCGATTTGGGGGCCGACCTCTGCGTGCCGCTGGCCGACGGCGAAAGCGGCAATTTGCGCATCGTGCAGGAGCAAATTGACCGACTGGAACAGGAAATCGACGCCATGAATGCCACGCTGGCACCCTTGACCAGCTTCATTCTGCCGGGCGGATCGGCGATTTCGGCGCATCTGCATCTGGCCCGCACCGTGTCGCGGCGCGCCGAACGGCTGATTTGCCAACTCGCCGAGGCCGAGCCAGTCAATCCATTGGCCATCGGCTACACCAACCGATTGTCGGACCACCTTTTCGTACTTGCACGCGCCACCAATGATAACGGAAACCATGACGTCCTGTGGATTCCGGGGAGCACCAGACGATAGTTTCATTTCAAAAGAGGGGTGTCTGTTGACAATAAAAATACAGAGACATATGCTGCACTGCAATACGCCGAAGCGGGAAATGCGCTCGCTTTTCATGTCTTCACCAAGGATCGCCCGCGCGATCTTATCTTTTGGTATCGAGGCTCCATGAAGGTTCTGGTCGCTGTCAAACGGGTGGTTGATTACAACGTCAAGATTCGGGTCAAGGCCGATGGTTCTGACGTCGAAACCGCCAACGTCAAATTCTCGATGAACCCCTTCGACGAGATCGCCGTCGAGGAAGCGGTGCGGCT
>DATGZW010000602.1:0-2913 GCA_035297005.1 Patescibacteria group bacterium | reverse complement strand
TCTGCGCATGCGCTTCGGCATCGGCATGAACACCGACCACACCTTGGAAGAAGTCGGCCAGCAGTTCTCGGTCACCCGCGAACGTATCCGCCAGATCGAAGCCAAGGCCTTGCGCAAACTCAAACACCCCAGCCGCTCGCGCAAGCTGCGCAGCTTCCTGGATACCTAAATCGGGATCAATGAAAAGGGCCGGGCAACCGGCCCTTTCTCATTGCGCTTGACCCATCCCCCAACAAGCTGGAAACTGCGGCCTCTTCGCGGAGGCAGCGTCCTCCACGTGCAAGGTGGGGCCTGTAGCTCAATGGTTAGAGCCGGCCGCTCATAACGGTCTGGTTGCAGGTTCGAGTCCTGCCGGGCCCACCAATCCCTCCGATGACCGCATATATCGGTTTGGTTGGATTTTCACACCAACTATCGGGTCGCTGCCATCTCGGCGATTCGCCGTAGCGCCTCCTCGCGTAGCGCCGGCAAGTGATAGCGGAAGCTCAGGCCGGAGAGGGTGCAGAGAACCCCGCCCAGCGCCACCGTCAGCGGCGCGCCGATGCGTCCGGCCAGCAGCCCGGCCAGCAGCGCGCCGAACGGGGCCATGCCCATGAACATCATTGAATACAGGGCCATGGTGCGGCCTCGGTAGTCGTCGGGGACCATGACTTGAACCAGCGTGTTCGACGCCGCCATTTGCACCATGAAGGCGAAGCCGGCGCAGGCCAGCAGGGCGGCGGACAGCCAGAACCATTGCGAGACGGCGAACAGCGCCAAGGCCAGGCCGAAGGAGATGGAGCCATGGGCGATCCAACTGCCCAGGCCTTGAATGCCGGGGCGGGTGGCTAGCAGCACGGCGGCGATCAGCGCCCCCAGGCCCGACGCGCTCATCAAGGTGCCCAGGCCGGCAGCGCCGCCACCCAGGATGCGGTCGGCGAAGATCGGCATCAGCACCATATAGGGCATGCCCATCAGGCTGGTGACGCCCAGCAACAGCATCAAAGCGCGGATCGGCGCATGCCCCGAGACGAAGCGCACACCTTCTCGCAGGCGGGTCAGTACGCTGGCATCCTGCCGCCGCTGCGGCGCGGCTTTCCAGTGCATGGCCAGCAGGCCGGCGATCACGGCCAGGAAACTGACGGCATTGACGGTAAAGCACCATCCCTCGCCACCGGCGGCGACCAACGCCCCGGCGATGGCCGGGCCGAGCAGGCGGGCGCCGTTGAACAGTGAGGAATTGAGGGCGATGGCGTTGGGCAAGTCCTCGCGCCCGACCATTTCGACGACGAAGGACTGGCGGGCGGGGATGTCGAAGGCGTTGGTGACGCCCAGCAGCGAGGCCAGCACGAACACCTCCCACACCTGCACCCAACCGCCCAGCGTCAGGGCGGCGAGGATCGAGGCGAGCACCATCGCGCTGCTTTGAGTGAGCAGCAAAATGCGGTGGCGGTCGAAGCGGTCGGCCGCCACGCCGCCCAACGAGGCCAGCAGCAGAATCGGCCCTTGCGAGGCGAAGCCCATCAGTCCCAGCAATTCGGCCGAGCCGGTCAGGCGGTAAATCAGCCAGGACTGGGCCACCGTCTGCATCCAGGTGCCGATCAGCGACACCAGTTGTCCGGCGAAGAACAGCCGGTAATTGCGATGGCGCAAGGCGCGGGAGACGGCGGAGAATTTGAGCGGGAGCGTCTTCATGATCAACCTCACGCGGGCAAGGGCGGTGCCGCCGTCGTCAGCCGACGAAATTCGCCAGCATGCTTTGCAGGTCGCCCTCGAACGGCATGGCGCCGACGTGGACCAGCCGGCTCGTCATGTTGGCCCAGACCTCGCCGCCCATGGCAGCCCAGCGGCGGCAGAAGGTGTAGTCCTCGCTCAGATAGGCGCCGTTATCGGGGTCGATCATGCAGTCGAACAGGGCATAGGTGTTGGGGCTGTTCAAGTCACTGTTGGCCCCCAGGTCGGATCCGTTGAACTTGAGCTGCGGATACTCCGCCGCCATGCGCTCGAATACGTAGCGCTTGATCAGCAGGAAGCCGGTGCCGATGTGGCGCACCTGCACGAAGCTGCCCGATGGGGTGATGTTTTTGGGGTCGAGGAAATCGACCACATAATGCAGCGCGCTGGACTTCAGGTTTGGCGCTTCGGCGCGGGCTTGGGCGGCGATGACCGGCCAGTTCAGCGTCTTCATCGGATAGACGCCGCCGGCCACCTCATGGTTGAAGTCGAGCAGGGCGAACACCTGATCGGGGCTGAAGCCGATATCGGCGTCGATGAACATCAGATGCGTGGCGGTCGGATCGTCAAGGAACTGGCTGACGATCAGGTTGCGCGCCCGCGTCACCAGCGAATCATTGCCCAGCAGCTTGAAGGTTAGGCGGATGTTCCTCTGCGCGCAGGCCTGTTGCAGGTTGAGCGCCGAGATCATGTAGTAATGAGTGACGTTGCCACCGTAGCAGGGGGTGCCGATGACCAGATGGATGGGCGGCTGTGCGGAGACGTCCGGCATGGTGGCGTGTTCTTTCTTTCGACATGTCTCGAATGGATGGCCATCCGGGTAGATCCGCAAGCATGGTAGCCTAACCTTTGGAAATACGGAATAAGCCTCCCTTGTCGATCCCGTGGGGGCGGCCAATCTCTTGTCCTGACACAAAAGTGGTGCGACGCCGCTTTTCTGAACCCCTCGGTTGGGGTATCTTTCCCCGTAACGAGGGCGGATTATCCGTCCTCTGTCGGGTATCGGCCACAGAGCCGAAAAGGGGCATCATGTCAGTACAAGCCATTCTGAAGAATAAAGGCAGCAACGTCTTCACCATCCGCCCCGAGCACTCGCTGGGCGAGGTTGCGGTTCTGCTGGCCAATAAAAAGGTCGGTGTTGCCGTGGTGACGGATGCCAAGGGCAAGATCCTCGGCGTGGTGTCCGAGCGCGATATCGTC
>DATGZW010000601.1:0-6261 GCA_035297005.1 Patescibacteria group bacterium | reverse complement strand
ATCGTAACCGCATGTATCGCCGCAAAAGCCGCCGAGGCGAGGAACGTCGCAAGATCTTCCTGATCGCCGTGTTGAAATTGGTGCTGGCCGCCAGCGCCTTCGGGTTGACGGCGTATTATTCTTATGAAGTGGGGCTGCGCGTGGCCCAGGGCGAAACCGCTTCGCTCAAGGACAAGCTGGACGAGGCGGTCCAGGAAGCCCACAAGCAGCAGGATCAGGCGGTCGGCGATCGCGCCGCGCTGAATGAGGCGCGCAAGCAGGCCGACGACTACAAGGCGTTGTACGAACAGGTCAAGCCGAGCGACGACATCAAGGAACTCAGTGCCCTGCTGCGCGCCAAGCTGGCCGAAGGGCTGGATCCGCATCGCTTGGGCATGGTCATCAAGACGGCGCAGAACCCGCATGACTGCGAACAGCCGGCGACGCGCCGCTTCCTGGTGCGCACGCCGCACTATCGGGGGCCGGACACCAATACCACCGTGCGCTTGGGCGATCTGGTCACCTTGTCGGCCGATGGGGTCGGCGGCAATGGCGGGCACGAGCAATGGTTCGACGCCGACCGCCCGATCAAGCTGCACGTGATCGCCGACGGAACCAAGGATGCCGACGTCTCGGGCCGCTTGCCGATCGAGCATATGGTGGTGGTCAAGGGCAGCGAATTCCGCTTCACCATTTCCGCCGCCGCCAGCCGCGGCTTCGTCGAGGTGGTCAGCCAGCGCTGCGAATACCGCTAAGGGCGATGCGCCGGTCGGCGAAAATGGAACCGCCACGGGCCGGGGAGCCCGTGGCGGCTGGGGGTTCCCAAGCGGACCCAAGGGGGATTGGGGGTGTCCGCCTGGAGTAAGCCGCTGGGGATAGCGGCTATCGGCAACCGGGGGGGCGGTTGCCAATTCCCAAATCTCATCGGTGCTTTCGCGCGATGAAGGGCGGTCTTCGACTGAAGCCTGCCTTTCGTTGCGTGTCATTTTCCTCGGCTTCGGCGGTCTTGATGTGGCCGCGTTTGAAGTGACGGCAGTATGGACTGTCGGCGCGGCAAAAAAAACATATCGGGTGGGGTAAAGATGGCGCTGTTCGTCTACGCCAAAAGGGCTATGCCATCCCTTCGATATTAGTGACGCTCATCTGAGTCGCGGACTCTGGTCGCAGGCTGCAAGGGAAATTGGCCCGCGACCATAAGCCGCTAGGTCTTGCGGTGCGGCGGGCGCTCCTGCACTGCGGCCAGGACCGGTGAATATTTTCCCCATGGGCGGAGCCCGGCGCGGCAAAGGGAAACCAACAAGGGCGTGACAGCGTCGCGACGCGGTTGTTTCGCACTGGATTGTTGCTTCCGACTATGCCAAATGTTGCGCGAGTTCCGGCACACTCCGCCATCCTGCGCGGAGGGGCGCCGCGCCAGAGGGGGAGCCGTCCTGGCCCCCGCGAAAAACGCCGACTGGAGGATACTATGACTGTACGTGTCGCCATCAACGGGTTCGGCCGCATCGGCCGCATGGTGTTCCGTGCCGCGACCAAGGAATTTTCGGACATCGAAATCGTTGGCATCAACGACCTGCTCGATCCGGAATACCTGGCCTACATGCTGAAGTATGACTCGGTGCATGGCCGCTTCGATGGCGACGTCTCGGTCGAAGGCAACACGCTGGTGGTCAACGGCAAGAAGATCCGCCTGACCGCCGTCAAGGATCCCGCCGAGCTGAAGTGGAACGAGGTCGATGCCGACGTCGTGATCGAATCCACCGGCCTGTTCCTGACCAAGGAAGGCTGCGAGAAGCACATCGCCGCCGGCGCCAAGAAGGTGGTTCAGTCGGCGCCGTCCAAGGACGACACCCCGATGTTCGTCTATGGCGTCAATCACGAGAAATATGCTGGCGAGGCAATCGTTTCGGCGGCGTCCTGCACCACCAACTGCCTGGCGCCGGTCGCCAAGGTTCTAAACGACAACTGGGGCATCAAGCGCGGCCTGATGACCACCGTGCACGCCGCCACCGCCACCCAGAAGACCGTCGATGGCCCGTCCTCCAAGGATTGGCGCGGCGGCCGCGGCATCCTCGAAAACATCATCCCGTCTTCGACCGGTGCCGCCAAGGCCGTCGGCAAGGTGCTGCCCGAGCTGAACAAGAAGCTGACCGGCATGTCCTTCCGCGTCCCCACCTCGGACGTCTCGGTGGTCGATCTGACCGTCGAGCTGGTCAAGGACGCCACTTATGAGGACATCTGCAAGGCCATGAAGGCCGCCTCGGAAGGCGCGCTCAAGGGCGTGCTGGGCTACACCGAGGAAAAGGTGGTCTCCACCGACTTCCGCGGCTGCAACCTGCCGTCGATCTTCGACGCCGATGCCGGCATCGCCCTGGACAGCACCTTCATCAAGGTGGTGACCTGGTACGACAACGAGTATGGCTACACCTGCAACATGCTGCGCTTCGTCCGCCACGTCGCGGGCGCCAAGTAAGCCGGCCTTAGGGGAGAGCAGCCCATGTTTCGTACGCTCGACGACCTCGACGCCAAAGGGAAGCGCGTGGTGGTTCGGTCCGACCTGAACGTCCCGGTAAAGGACGGCAAGGTCACCGACACCACTCGCATCGACCGTTCCGCCGCGACTATTCGCGAGCTGGCGGACAAAGGCGCGCGGGTTATCATCCTCACCCATTTCGGTCGTCCGAAGGGGCGTGAGGACAAATATAGCCAGAAGCTGCTGCTCGAACCGCTGGTCAAGGCGATTGGGCGGCCGGTGGCCTGGGCCGATGACGTCATCGGCCCGGACGCCGTGCAGGCAGTCAATGCGCTGAAGGATGGCGATGTTCTCCTGATGGAGAACGTCCGCTTCCACCCCGAGGAAGAGAAGAACGACCCCGTTTTCGCCCGTGCGCTGGCGGATCTGGGGGACGCTTACGTCAACGACGCTTTCTCGACGGCGCACCGCGCCCATGCCTCCACCGAAGCCATCGCCCGGCTGATTCCGGCTTATGCCGGGCGGCTGATGCAGGGCGAACTGGAGGCTTTGGGCAAGGCGCTGGAGCATCCCGAGAAGCCGGTGGCCGCCGTCGTCGGCGGCGCCAAGGTGTCGACCAAGCTCGATCTGTTGGGCAACCTGGTCGCCCGCGTCGATTACCTGATCATCGGTGGCGGCATGGCCAACACCTTCCTGTATGCCCAGGGCGTGCAGGTCGGCAAGTCGCTGTGCGAGAAAGAACTGGCCGATACCGCCCGTTCGATCATCGAAAAGGCCAAGGCGGCGCATTGCCATATCGTCCTGCCGGTCGATGTGGTGGTGGCCACCGAATTCGCCGAAAACGCCCCCAACAAGGTGGTGCCGGTCAACGCCGTGCCCGAGGACAGCATGATCCTCGACGCCGGTCCGGCTAGCATCGAGTCGATCATCGACCGTCTGAACGGCTGCAAGACCCTGGTGTGGAACGGCCCCTTGGGCGCGTTCGAGATCGCTCCGTTCGACAAGGCCACCAACGCGGTGGCTCAGGCGGCGGCGCAGCGCACCATTCAAGGCAAGCTGCTGACCGTGGCCGGTGGTGGAGATACCGTCTCGGCCCTGGCCAAGGCCGGGGTGGACGACAAGTTCTCCTACGTCTCGACCGCCGGCGGCGCGTTCCTCGAATGGCTGGAAGGCAAGACCCTGCCGGGTGTCGCCGCCCTGACCCCGAAAGAGTCGGGCTGCGGCTGCGGCCACAAGCACTAAGCATCGCCTTGGCGGTGTGACGATTGAAGCGCCGGCTCCCGATGGGGGCCGGCGTTTTTCATGAGCGCCGTCCGCTAGGCAATATATTCCCAGCAGAACCCCGATGATGGTATGATCCGACGATAATTGTGCGTCGGTCGCCGCCGTTTTGCGCGCGCGGCCTGTGGGGGTGGGGAGTCGATGGCCGATCTCGGCATTTCCGGTGTCATCAATAATCTGGTCAGCGGCTTTACCCAGGTGCGCAATGCCAGTGGGATCGACCCGACTGTGTCCGGCCCCAGCCAGAGCGGTGGGGTGCGCCGGCAATCGACATTCCGCTCGAATCCGCTGTTGCCGCAGCAGCATGTCAACATCGACGGCGTCACCTTCGACCTCAACGCGCCGCGCGGCACTTACGTCAATATCGTCGTCTAAAGCCGTCTTCTGGCGAAGGCGCTTTTTTCCGGCTTGCCCGCACTCGGTCGCCTGACGCACAGTGGAGGCATGACCCAGCCGCCTCTGACTGTTCAACACACCCGGATGATCCCCGACGGCGACGAGCGCGAGCGCTTGGTCTGCGGCCAATGCGGTCACGTCTTCTACGAAAACCCCAAGGTCATCGTCGGCGCGGTGTGCAGTTTCGAAGATCGGTACCTGCTGTGCCGCCGCGCCATCGAACCTCGCCGGGGCTTTTGGACCATGCCGGCGGGCTATATGGAATTACAGGAGACCACTGCGCAAGGCGCCGCCCGCGAAGTGTGGGAGGAAGCGCAGGCGCGGGTCGAGGTCGATGCGCTGCTGGCCATCTATGATCTGCCGTCGATCAGTCAGGTCCACATGATCTATCGGGCGCGGATGCTGACCGCCGATTTCGGCGTTGGGGTCGAAAGTGAAGAGGTCGCGCTGTTCCGCTGGGACGACATCCCCTGGGACGATTTGGCTTATCCCAATGTCGCCTGGTCTTTGCAGCATCACCGCGATTTGGCCGGTCAAAGCGGCTTCGCCCCGCGCGGCATTCCGCCCGACTGGCAGCCTTAAGCGGTTCCCCCGCCCCGGCAATGCGGAGCAGGGGAGGCCGGCTGTCTTACTCGGCGGTGACGGCAACCTTGGCGAAGCGCTTGGCGGTTTCCGCGACACGGGCACCCAGCACGCTGGCGGTGCGCAGATCGGCCGAGGGCGGCACCACGTCGGCGGGCTGATCGGCGTTGCTCTGGGCCATGGCGCCGAGGAAGCTGCCCAGGCGGTTGAGGTCTTCGACGCTGCCCTTCGAGTTGTTGTTGCCGGGCAGAATGTCCAGACCAACCCAGATCATGCCGTGCTGCGCGGCGAACACCGCCAGCGAGACCAGGGTGTTCAGCTTGTCGCCCGACTGGCTGGCCGAGTTGGTGAATCCGGCGGCGATCTTGTCTTTCCAAGCGCGGGCGTACCAGGGCTTGGAACTGGCATCCATGAAGGTTTTGAACGGAGCCGATACGCCGCCCATATAGGTCGGCGAGCCGAAGATGATGCCGTCGGCGGCTTCCAGCGTGGCCCAATGCTCTTCGATCTTATCGACAGAAATCAGAATGGCCTTGGCGCCAGAGACGCTGTCGACGCCTTGGCCGACCGCTTCGGCCTGCTTGGCGGTATGTCCGAAACCTGAATGATAAACGATGGCGATGGTGGTCATGAGAACGGCTCCATAGTTAGGTAACGGTAATTGTTACTGTTACATTTGCGTGTAAAAAAGGGGATTACTCCGCCGCTACCGCAGCCCGTGCCCGGATCTGGGTGACGACGTCGGCGACGCTGATCTTGGCCAACTCGGCTTCCTTGGCCTGCTCAGCCCGGCTGATGATGTCGATCAGCACCGGCACGATATGGGCGCCGACCGGACAGGCGGCGTTCGGCGTTTGGTTATGGGTCGGCGGCGGCTCAAGCTCGTCCACCGCCCGATGCAGATCCAACAGCGAAATCGCTTCGGGCTCGCGCGCCAGAACCGACCCGCCGGCGATGCCGCGCTGGCTTTTGACCAACCCGGCCTTGCTCAGGGCCGAGAGAATGCGCCGCACCACCACCGCGTTGGTGTTGACGCTGCTGGCGATCCAGTCGCTGGTCGCCGGGCGTTCTCGGTTCATCGCCAGCACCGTGCTGACATGCACGGCGACGGCGAAACGGCAATTCCTGGCCATCTCGGGGTTCCTGTTGTATTCGTAACGAAGGTAGTTACATGAGTGGCGGGAGTCAAGCGGTCTTGACTCTCCCCTAAGCTCGGGCGTACAAAACGAGCCTCTCAGAGTTCTGAGACGAATTCCGCCTCTTCGGAGGTCGGCCGGTCCGCGAAGGTTCGCGCACCGGCCTCGGTTCGTTATGCACGTCACAAGGTTGGTTCTGGGCCGATGTTCGAGAGTTTAAGTTCACGTCTGGGTGAGGTCTTCGACCGGCTGAAGAAGCGCGGCGCGTTGTCCGAGGCCGATGTCTCCGAGGCGCTGCGCGAAGTCCGCATCGCCTTGCTTGAGGCCGACGTGGCGCTCCCGGTGGTCAAGGACTTCATCGCGCAGGTCAAAGAGCGCGCCGTCGGCCAGGACGTGGTGCGCAGCATCACCCCCGGC
>DATGZW010000600.1:0-4292 GCA_035297005.1 Patescibacteria group bacterium | reverse complement strand
CGCAATGATCGCCAACGCATCATGGTCTACACCATCCGTGGCGTCCGCACCGGCTTCATCGTCGATTCGGTCCTGGAGGTGATGCGCATTCCAGCGTCTGTTATCGGGCCATCTCCAGCGTTGTCGGACGAGCAGCAACGGTTGATCCGTCGAGTGGCCAACATCGAAAAGAAGAAGCGGATGATTCTGCTGTTGGATGTCGACCAACTCCTCGACGTCAAGGAATTGGACGCTATCGGAACGTCGGCGCACTGACAGAGGGAAGGCCGCTTGGTCGGGCGGCCTTCCGCCGATGTCGATATCCATTTTTTAAGGCTTAAATCGGCATGCCAAAGGCATTGATCGTCGATGATTCGGCCCTGATGCGGCGTCATTTGAAGGAAATCCTCGAATCCAAGGGAGGGTTCGAGGTGATGGCTGTGCGCAACGGGATCGAAGCGCTGGCCGCTCTCGACTCTTTCGATCCGGACGTCATTACGCTCGATATCAACATGCCCGAAATGGACGGGCTGACCTGCCTGTCTCATATCATGGCGACGCGTCCTAAGCCGGTGGTGATGGTGTCATCGCTGACCGAACGCGGGGCCGAGGTCACCTTCGAAGCCCTGGCTTTGGGGGCTGTGGATTTCGTCCATAAGCCCGATGGCACCATCTCGCTGAATATCGAGCGTGTCGAACGGGAGTTGCTGGACAAGGTGACGACAGCCTGTCGCGCCCGCCTGCGCCGCTCCATCGGGCTGGCACAAAGACTGCGCCAGCAGCATAGCGGGCGGACCGATCAGAAGGACGACCGGCGTGGCACGCTGTCAAAGCCCCTGGCGCCTCTGTCGGCGGACGCCATCGGCGTCGTTTTGATCGGCGTGTCCACCGGTGGGCCGGGGACCTTGGAGGAGGTGCTGCCGGCATTCCCGGCCAACTTCCCCTGGCCAGTCGTGGTGGCTCAGCATATGCCGGGCAGCTTCACCGGCGTATTTGCCCGGCGCCTGAACGACATGTGCAACCTGACCGTTGTCGAAGCCGCCCAGATGATGCCCTTGCAACCTGGCGTGATCTACATCGGCAAGGGCGATGCCGACATCGTCATCGGCAAGCGGGCCACCGGCTGGGTCGTCAATCCCATGCCGGCCGGATCGCAATACCTGTGGCATCCCAGTGTCAGTCGCTTGGTCGACAGTGCCATGCACGCCATGCCGCCGGACAGGGTCATCGGCGTGCTGCTGACCGGCATGGGGGATGACGGGGCTCAGGCGATGACCGAGTTGAAACGCTGCGGCGGCCGCACCGTCGCCCAGGACGAGGCGACCTCGATCATATGGGGCATGCCTGGAGAACTGGTGAAGCGAGGCGGCGCGAACCTTGTTTTGCCGGCCGACAAGGTTGCCGCCCAACTCACTGCGTGGCTGACGCCTTCCGGGGCAAAGGGGAGCAGTCATGCCACTCGCTAAGTCTAGATCATCCGCTGCCGATGTCGCGCTCAACGTGGCGGCGCAGGATATGACCTCACTTCTAGCCGATCTCGCGGCGACGGAATCGGGTGTGCGCCGCAATGCGGTGCGTGCATTGGGCCTCCATCCCGGCTCTGCCGCGGCGTTGTGCGACCGCCTGCAGGTAGAGACCAGTCCCAGCGTGCGCGCGGTTTTGTTCACCACATTGATTCGCCTACAGTCTCCAGCCGTGGCTGTCAGGCTTGCGAAGCTTCTCCGTAGCGACGACGCCCCGTTGCGTAATGCCGCCATCGAGGCCTTGCAGGAAATGCCCGATGCCGTCGCTCCCCATCTTCAAACGCTTCTGGCCGATGAAGACAGTGACGTCCGTATCTTTACCGTCAACATCCTGGCGGCGCTCCGTCATCGACAGGCGCCGGAGTGGTTGGCGGTCGTGGTTCGCGGTGATCCCCACGTCAACGTCTGCGCCGCCGCCGTCGATGGCTTGGCCGAAATCGGCGGGCCGGAGACGGTGCAGGACCTGCGGGACTTGCGCGGACGCTTCGCCGGCAACGCCTATATGGAATTCGCCATCGACACCGCCATCCGCAGAATTGGAGCGGAGTGATGACGGCGAGTTTTTCCACTCGTTCCAATGGCAATGGAGTGACCATTACCGATGAGGAGTACGCAAAATTCTGTGAATTCTTCTATCGGAAGACGGGTATTCAGTATCAAGACAACAAAAAATATTATGTTGACCGGCGCATCGTCGAGCGCATTTCGAAGACGAATTCGGAATCGTTCCGCGACTATTTTACGATGGTGCGCTTTCAAGTGTCTGGTGAGGAGCTGCAGCTCCTCGTCAACTCGATGACCGTCAACGAGACCTATTTTTTCCGTGAAGACTATCAGTTCGACGCTCTGGTGACCGGCATTCTGCCAGCCGTCGTGCAAGGGAAACGTCGCGGTGATCCCATCCGGATTTGGTCGGTCCCTTGTTCGTCGGGCGAGGAACCCTATTCCATCGCCATCAATATCCTGGAGCGCTGGGAACAGGCGGATCATTGGGACATCGAGATCCATGCCTCCGACATCGACACCAAGATTCTGGCTGCGGCCCGCGCCGGATGCTTTAGCGAGCGCTCGGTGGGGCGGGTTCCGCCGCAGTTGTTGTCAAAGTACTTTAAGTCAAAGACGGCAGGTGAATACCAAATTTGCGACGCTCTTCGCGACTCCATCGACTTCTCCCTGGTCAATGTTGTCGAGCCGGCGCAGACAAAGATGTTCAGAAATATAGATATTATTTTTTGTCGAAATCTCTTGATCTACTTTGACGATGTCGGTCGCCGCGAGGCGGTCGAGATGTTCTACGATTGCCTGGCTCCTGGCGGATATATCTGCCTGGGTCACTCCGAAAGCATGAGCCGCATGTCCTCGATATTCCAGCCCCGCAAATTCAAGGACACGATCGTTTACCAGAAGCCCGTGTCGGAGGAGTGAATGTCATGAGCGAAGTGCAATCCATTCCGAGGGGGCCGAGCGATGCCAGGAAGCGTGTCCTGGTGGTTGATGACGGCATTACCATGCGACTTTATTACCGCTCGGTGTTGGAGGCGGCTGGCTTTGTCGTCGAAGAAGCGGCCAACGGCGTCGAGGGCTACGAGAAGGTGTTGGCCCACCCCTTCGACTTGATGATCGTCGATATCAACATGCCGAAGATGGATGGTTACTCCATGCTGCGATTGATCCGCGGCGATGCCGCCGTTCAGGCCATTCCAGCGGTCACCATCAGCACCGAGGCCGGCGACAGGGATGTCGCCAAGGCGTTCGAGGCCGGAGCAAATTTCTATCTCGTCAAGCCCGTCGCGCCCGAGGAACTGACCGAAGTTGCTCGCCTGATCGCGGGGGTGACAAAGCTATGACCAGCCCGCTTCTCGAACGCTTCATCAGTGAGGCGCGTGACCTGTTGCAAGGCAGTGCCTCCGGATTGTTGGTGCTGGAAAAGGATCCCCACGACGAGGCGTCGATCAACGAGGTTTTCCGCTCGGTCCATACGCTGAAGGGGTCGGTCGGCCTGTTCGACTTTCCCGCCTTCACCAAGCTGGTGCATGCCGGCGAGGACATTCTGAGTGTTGTTCGCGCGGGACAATTGGTGCTGTCTTCGGAGTTGGTCGATCTCCTCCTCGACGCCCTTGATCAAGTCAGCAGTTGGATCGATCACATCGACACCCATGGGGGCATGCCCGACGGCGCCGATGGGGTGTCGCGCGATCTCACCCTGGTTCTGCGGGCGGTCCTACCCAGCGATGCCGGCGATGCTGGCGAGGCTGCCATGGATTCGACAGCGAGCGAGTTGAAGGATTTAAGCTGGGTCGGCGACCTGCCCGAGGCGGAGCGGATTGCAGCCTTTGTCGCGGCGGCCGGGGGATCGGAAATCCTGGCCGTGGACTACACTCCGGCCGAAGACTGCTTCTTCAGCGGTGAAGATCCGCTGATGCTGTTCCGACAGCTCTCCCCTCTGCACGCCCTGGACATCGGTACGACGACAGCATGGCCGGCAGCCGACGCCTTGGATCCCTACCGCTGTATCTTGCGCTTCCGCGTCTTGACCTCGGCCCCGCGCGCCGAGGTCGAGCAGTTGTTCCGCTACGTGATCGAGCAGATCAAAATGGCCGTCGTCGCGCCACACGATCTTGCCAGCGTGAGCGGTGATATCAATGGTGGGCCGGTCTACGAAGACTTCGTTGATGAGGCGCAGCGCATGGCCGCGTCCGGCGATTGGGTCGCATTGAGCCGTTCGGTCGGGGCGCTGCTGGAACTGTCTGCCGCCCCGCTCCTGGTGGCCTCGGCCTTGCGCTGGCTGCG
>DATGZW010000599.1:0-2903 GCA_035297005.1 Patescibacteria group bacterium | reverse complement strand
AACAAGCTGGGAACGACCGTGGTGATCGCCACCCACAACGAAAATTTGGTCGCGCGTCTGCCTTTTCCGCGCATGCACCTGGAAAACGGGAAGCTGTTGCAGGAATGATGATGTTCGGCCGCCGCTCCGATCTGCCGCTGAAAGACGACGCCACCAGCCGCTTCCTGCCCTGGCTGGTGGCGCCGATGGTGTTCCTGTGCGGCATCGCCCTGGCTGGAGTGTTCATCCTCAACGCGCTGATTGGCCGCTGGGACCGCGACGTCTCGGGCACCCTGACCGTCGAGATCGCCGCCGCCCCCGGCGAAGCCAGCGAATCCGCCGAACGCACCCGCCAGCGCGTCGAGACGGCGCTACGCCTGCTCAACGACACCCCCGGCATCATCCGCGCCCGCGCCCTGACCCAGGACCAGTTGGTCGCCTTGCTGGCTCCGTGGCTGGGCAACAGCGACCTGCTACACGAACTGCCGCTGCCGGCGCTAATCGATGTCTCGATGCGCGACGATCCCCCCCCCGATCTGGCGGCGCTGTCGCAAAAGCTCAGTCAGGCGGTGCCCGGAACCTCGCTCGACGACCATCGGGTGTGGCTGTCCAAGCTGATCAATCTCAGCCGCAGCATCGAATGGCTGGCTGTCGGCATGGTGCTGGTGATCGGGGCGGTGACCTCGGCCACCGTGGTCTACGCCACCCGCACCGGCATGGCCGTGCACCGCGAGGTCATCGAGGTGTTGCATCTGATCGGCGCCACCGACGATTACATCGCCCGCCAGTTCGCCGACCGCGCCTTTGCCCTGGGGCTGAAGGGCGGCGTCATAGGCTTTGCCATCAACGCGCCATTCCTGTTCGGCCTGGACATGTTCGCCCGCCGCCTGGAGGGCGGCTTTCTCACTGGATTGTCGCTGCCGGTGCCCGGCTGGATCGCCGTGCTGCTGTTGCCGCTGATGGCGGCGCTGCTGGCCATGCTGACGGCGCGCGGCACCGTTCACCAGACCCTGGCCAACCTGCCCTGACCCCGCCGCCATGCCCCTACGCCGCCTGACCCGCCTTGCCTTCACCTGGACCGGAGCCTTGGCCATTCTCGCCCTGGCCTGGCTGGCCGGCTTCATCTGGTATGCCGCCGACATGCCCGACCGCGTCACCGACACCCAGACCGCGACCGACGCCATCGTCGTACTGACCGGCGGCAGCGAACGGCTGGACACCGGCTTGGCTCTGCTGCGCCAGAAAATGGGGCGCAAGCTGTTCGTCTCGGGCGTCTATCACGGCGTCGACGTCGCCGAACTGCTGCGCCTGACCCGCCAAAAGCCCGACGAGGTCGAATGCTGCATCATCCTGGGCCACGCCGCCGACAACACCATCGGCAATGCCGTCGAAACCGCCGCCTGGATGCATGCCGAAGGCTTCCACACCCTGCGCCTGGTCACCGCCAATTATCACATGCGGCGGAGCCTGCTGGAGTTTCACCAAGCCATGCCCAATGTGGTGATCATCCCGCATCCGGTGTTTCCCGACACCGTCAAGCAGGGCCAATGGTGGATGTGGCCGGGCACGGCGCATCTGATCGCCACCGAATACACCAAATATCTGGCGGCCCAGGTCCGCCACTGGGTCGAGACGCTGGAGGACGCCCCATGATCGCTATCCGTTCGCTTGCCTATCATGTGCTGTTCATCGGCTGGACCCTGATTATATCGCTGGGCTATCTGCCGCTGCTGCTGTGCCCGCGCTGGATGATGCAACGCGCCGCCTATGTGTGGCTGGGACTGGCGCAGATCATGCAACGCTGGGTGCTGGGGCTGTCCTACGAGGTGCGCGGGCTGGAAAACCTGCCCGCCGGAGCGGTTCTGATCGCCGCCAAGCACCAATCGGCCTGGGATACCATGGTGTTTCACCATCTGGTCGCCGACCCCGCCTTCGTGCTGAAGAAGGAGCTGCTGTCGATCCCCTTCGTCGGCTGGTATCTGGCGAAAAGCGGCCAAGTGGCGGTCGATCGCAAAGCCGGCATGAAGGCGCTGAAATACATGGTCGAGGGCGCCCACGCCGCCGCCGCCGAGAGCCGCCAGATCATCATCTTCCCCGAAGGCCATCGTCAGGCGCCCGGCACCACCGGCGATTACCATTCGGGCGTCGCCATGCTGTATGCCGGGCTCGACGTGCCGCTGGTTCCGGTAGCGCTAAATTCTGGAATGTTCTGGGGCCGCAACGCCTTTCTTCATTATCCAGGCGTCATCACCCTGCAAGTGCTGCCGCCGATTCCGCACGGTCTCAACCGCCGAGCCTTCATGGACCGGTTGGAAAGCACCATCGAAACCGCCACCCGCGCCCTGGAGGCCGAAGCCCTGCAACGCTTCCCCTATCTAACCGCGCGGGTATCCCCTACCAGCGCAACGCCTGTGGATAACTCTGTGGAATGATGGCGGTTATCTATAAGTTTATCCTTGAGGAATGACGGGGATAACTCGCAAGCGTTAACGCAATCAACGCCTTGCGCGACGCTGCTCATGTGGAAACAAAATGAGAACGCACATCTTGACGGCGGACGTCGAGATGCTTAGACTCTTCCGCCTCGGCATGATTTTCGGCAGTTTTTCCGCTCGCCCACAGGCGGTGCGGTGGGAAAAACTGGCCTGGGTGGAGAAGTGTGATGACTCAGACGGCGTCTATTTCGCAGCAAATCTGGGACATGAAGTACCGCCTGAAAACACCGGGCGGCGAGGCTGTGGACAAGACCATCCCAGACACCTGGGACCGCATCGCCAAAGCGCTGTCCGCCGCCGAACCCAAGGACCGCGACGTCTGGGAGAAAACCTTCCGCGAGGCTCTTGACGACTACCAGTTCCTGCCCGCCGGGCGCATCGTCTCGGGCGCCGGCACCGACCGCAAGGTTACCTTGTTCAACTGCTTCG
>DATGZW010000598.1:0-3881 GCA_035297005.1 Patescibacteria group bacterium | reverse complement strand
TGCATCAGCGCATCGGGCTAGAGCCGCATTGGTATACCGGCGCATACTGCTATGTGTTGAACCGGGTCTTTGCCATCGCCGTTGAACATTACCGCAAGAAGCCAGAACGCCTGACTCAGGTGCTGGCGGCGGTCAATAAGGCAGCGTTCCTCGACATGGATCTGGCGACCTCGGTGTATATCGAGACCAACACAGCCGCCATCATCGCGCGCGAGTTGGGCGGCAAGGCCGAGGACTTCGAGCGCGAGATCAAGTCGGTGGTCAGCGTGGTGTCGCGCGCCTCGACGGCGTTGGAAGCGACGGCCAATGAAATGACCCGCAACGCCCATCTGGTGTCGACCGAGTCCGCCACTGTCGGCGGCGCCGCCGAGGAAGCCACCAGCAACATCCAGACGGTGGCCGCCGCCGCCGAGGAGCTGAGCAGCTCGATCTTTGAAATCAGCCGCCAAGTCATCCATTCCAACAAGATCGCCTCCGGCGCCATGGAGGAAGCCAGCCGCACCAATAAGATGGTGCAAAGTCTGGCCGAGGCCGCCAGCAAGATCGGTCAGGTGGTCAAGTTGATCAACGACATCGCCAGCCAGACCAACCTATTGGCGTTGAACGCCACCATCGAGGCGGCGCGGGCGGGAGACGCTGGCAAGGGCTTCGCCGTGGTGGCGGGAGAGGTCAAAAATCTGGCCAATCAGACGGCCAAGGCGACCGACGAAATCGCCGCGCAAATCGCCGCTGTTCAGGCGGCTACGCGCGAAGCGGTCGGGGCCATCGGCGGCATCGCCAACACCATCGGTCAAATCAATGAGATCGCCTCGTCGATTGCCTCCGCCGTCGAAGAACAAGGCGCCGCGACCCGCGAGATCGCCCGCAATGTTCAAGAAGCCGCCACCGGCACCCAACAAGTCACCAGCACCATTTCGCGGGTCAGTGCCGCCGCCGATCGTACCGGAACCGCCGCGCGCGACGTGTTGTCGT
Organism: Patescibacteria group bacterium; assembly: GCA_035297005.1. Classification (GTDB taxonomy): domain Bacteria; phylum Pseudomonadota; class Alphaproteobacteria; order Rhodospirillales; family Magnetospirillaceae; genus DATGZW01. Next base: position 2,909 of record DATGZW010000598.1, on the reverse strand, counting down.
CGGCCGAGGAGCTGAACCGCAACTTCGTGCAGTTGGAATGTCAGGTCGACAGCTTCATCGGCAGCATCCGGCACTGACAAACGCAAGCCGGCAGGATGATCCCGCCGGCTTGCGTCGTCATTTCGGCAATATCGCCATCCGTACATTGCCCCACAACTCGCCGGTCACCAGGATCGGCGAGTTGTATTCCTTCAGCATTACAGTTTCCTTGTCGGTGATCTTCCGGGCGTAAATCTGGACGTGGCGTTCGTCGTGGTTGCGCGCCGCCAGAATGCCGGTTCGGTCGTCAAAGATGCGCCGGTTGCGCGCATTGGCTGTGTTCCAGTCCAGCTCGCCCGGCCGCTGCGGCTTCGAGCAATGCAGATTATGGGTGGCGATATAGGCGTTGCGGTCAACCGCCAGGCAGAAGACGATGCGCGGGTCGCGTTCCACCACCGGCTCCATGATCGGCGGAAACTCGCGGTCGGTCAGTGCGGTGTGGCGGGCCAGATATTGCTGCGGCGCGGTTCCTTCGATGGGCTGATAGCGGCTGTCGAAGAGATCGTCCTTGCTGATGGTTCCGTTGCGCAACACCGTCTCCAGCCGGGCGGCGGTATCCTGAGCGACCTTGCCGGCCAGGCTGCCGTAGCGGTTGTCTTCGTCGGAGGTCTCTTGGAAGATATGGTGCAAGGCGTCGAGCTGCACCGCGCCGAAGCCGATGAATTGTAGATGGCTGCCCAAGCCGCTGACAGTAATCACCTTGATCGGCAAAGTGCCCAGGCGGTCGGCGGTCAGGGTGCCTTGGGCGCCGATGGTGTCGGAGGGAAGCTGCATGCCGACCAGCACGGTGCGCGGTGAAATGTCGATGGCGAAGCCGTCATGGCGGTGACCGGCGATGTCCAGGCTGACCTTCAACACGACCGCGCCGCGCTGGATTTCGGTGCCGCTGTCGTTTCTGGCATGACGCAGGACGGTGGACAGGCGGGTCTGCAATTCGCCGATGTCGTGGCTGACGATGCCGCAAAGCTGGCTGACCTTGCCGGCGGTGCTTTCCGTATGGGCGGCTTGCAGACGAACCCCATCGGCATGCTGAGCGACATTGCGGGTGTGGTCGGCGGCTTCGACGGCGCTGCGCGAGATGTCGGCGGTGGCAGCCAGTTGCTGGCTGGTGGCGTCGGCCACATGGCTGGCGATGGCGTTGATCCGGTGGATGGTCTCGGCGGCTTGGCCGACGATGTCCACCGCCTCCTGGGTGGCGCGGCCGATTTGCTGCGATTGTGAACTGATGCCCTTGATGCCGTCTTCGGTCTGGCGGGCCAGCGTCTTGACCTCGTCGGCGACGACGGCAAAGCCCTTGCCGAATTCGCCGGCGCGCGCCGCTTCGATGGTGGCGTTCAGCGCCAACATCTTGGTCTGGCCGGCGATGCCCTGAATCAGCCGCACCACGCCGTTGATCTGGTCGGCGGCATTGCCAAGGCTGCCCACTTTGGCGCTGGTCTGGTCCATCCGCTGCGAAGCTTCGTCGACCAGGGCGAAGGTCGAGGCAAGCTGCCCCGACACCTCTTGGCTGGAGGCGGTGAGTTCTGTCGCCGCGCTGGCCACCGCTTCGACGTTGGCGCTGGTGGTCCGCACCGAGGCCGACACCGATTCCGAAGCGGCATTGAGGTGTTGGGCGATGCCGTTCAATTGCAGCGCCTGATCGGAAAGCCGTTCGGCCTGGGCGGAGATTTCGCCGACCGTCAACTCCACCTCGCGCTCCAGCACGTCGGACAGCGTCATCATCTGCTGGTTGACCAGTGCCGATTCGCCGTTCTTGATGTAGGACGTCAGCGCCAGTTCGATATCGAGCATGGCGGCGCGGAGAATGGCAGGCACCCGCGCCTTCAATTCGGTCTTCGACGAAGTGTCGATCAAGCGGTCGAGCAACTTCTCCAGCATGAAGCAATAGGAGCCGAGATACCACAGAGGCTCCAGCCCGATCTGCTCATGCGCCGCCCCGACCCGCACCGACTCGGCGAAGTAAGAGGCGTCGTACTCGCCGGTAAGCAGGGTCTTCCAATGGTTGAGCTGAGCTTTTTTCAAGCGCTCGATATTGGATTCCGTGCCAAGCATCGCCTGCAGGTCAGGCCACGCCTTCAGTTTTTCATAGAAGGCTTGCGCCATCTCCGGCATGGCAGGGGCCAGGATGGGCGACACCGACTTCAAGGTCAGAAGCACGTTGCCTTCCAGGCCGAAGAACTTGAGGCGCTGCTGACTCTGCTGGGCGAAATCCATGGTCATGTGAAGCTTCCAGTTCCTAACCAGTCGAACATCGAGTGCGCGGTCGCGGCGAGGCCGGCGTTACTCCCTCTCGCAAGGGTGATGCCAAGGGGGCTGTGCCTGCGCGACGGACAAGCCGCTTGGGCGATTGCCCGCATTCGGGCCTCTTCCGCCCGCGGTTTTCCTAGATTACTGGTATTTGCCATTTTTCGATAGCGTTGCCGCACCGAAACCGGCGGTCCCGAAGAAATGCAAACTGCAAAGCGTCCTGCATCGAAGGCTGGCGTTTCGCTTGCATATTTCAAGGGTTTCGCGCGATTGCCGCCGTATTTTCACGGGCTCGTCGGTGAAATCCGTGGCATGGCTGTTGCTCGGAGAGCCAGATGCCCGCCCCGTCGGCGAGGGAGCGATGGCGGCGCAGGCGAGGATCGAGGAGAATTAACGTGCCGGAAGATACTCTGAAATGCGAACAGGCGTTGCGCTCGGAACTGGATGGATTGAACTCCAGTCTTGACCAGTTGCTGCATGTGTTCGCCGATTTCGAGGCTGCGCTGAACGACGAGTTGAAATTGACCAGCGATCCGCAGGAGCGGGCGGAAATATTCGCCCGCCGCGCCGCCTATGAGCAGACCTTGGGGATCGAGGAGATTGTCGAGCGGATCGATCTGGTG